>JAYEJU010000001.1 GCA_034660655.1 Patescibacteria group bacterium
AAAACATATAATAAAAATTTTAACAGGAAAACAGCCCGAGAACTTTTATGAAAAGTGGAGCACTCTTAAAAGAATTTTGTTTATCAGAGTTTATTCTCCTGTAGATTTTATGGTTGTCGCGCCAAATAACGATAAAGTAGGCAAAGACTTTTTAAATAATAAAATAGTTAATGAAATTGAAGGCGCGTTTTATTCTGGATTTAATAAAGAAGCTGAATTTGTAACTATTATCAATCCAGAGAAAGGCGATTATGAAATAAAACTTCAAGGAATAGATAATGGAAGCTATAAATTAGGAATAGATATTTTGAATGATAATAATTTAAAAGAAACAAAAGAAAATTTAATTTCAGGTATTATTAGTTTAGGAAAAGAAGAAATTTTTACTTTTAATTATATTGAAAATAATAATGAACAAAATATAATAATTGAAAAAAAGGTTAGTTTTAATAGTATAATTCAAGATATAGAAGAACTTTATCAAAATAAAGAAATCAAAAAAAGCTTTATTAAAAAATCATTAAAAAGGCAGTTTAAAAATTTAGAAAGAAAATATAATAAAATAGAAAAGATCAAAAAATCTTATCACAAAAAAATATTAAAAAAATATATTCAAAAATCATTAAATTTTGCTAAAAGAAAATTAAAATTTTATTTAAAACAAAATTGGATTACTCAGACTGCTTATGATATACTTATAAATGACATAGACAATCTTATTATTAAAATAAAATAATTATGCAAAAATTTCAAAAACTATCTTTGCAAAATCAAGCTATTCTGATTTATTTGTTAAGTTTGGGCATTTCAATTATTGTGTCGCCGTTGTTTTATAAATTTTATATTAAAATTTTTCCGCCAACACCTTTTAATAGTAGTTTATTTTTGCCTATCCCAAACATAGTTGGCATTACAGTGACTGGAACTGTTTTTGCATTATATTTTTTCCTCACTTTTTTTATTTTTTTGTTAATAAAAAATAAACAATGGACAATTTGGCTTATTGGATTATCTATACCCTTATTGATGGCTTTAACTAGCGGGCAAAAACATATTTTCTGGGCAGCAATTTTTTCCGTTATTGGCTGGGCTTTAGCGCAAAGTATATTTTTGATTAAAAATAATTATAAAAAATAAAAAAATTAGTAACAATAAATAGCGCGATTTCAAATATTAAAAAACTATATAATATAGGAGGAATAAAAAGAAAATTGGTCAAAAATAATTTAATTAAAAAGTTAAAACAGATAAATAAGAATATTGAAAAATATAACAAAAAAATTAAACTAATGGAAAAAAGGTTTGAAAAAATGTCAAAACTTTGCGAAAAAAGAAAAAATAAAGAAAAATGTCAAGAAAAAATAAAAACTGTTTTTAATAAAATCAATGATCATTTATACATAATCCATAAAAAAATTATTGAACATAAGTTTAAACGCTTGTTAAAATTATTAGATTTTTATCACAAAAAAGAATGGATAACTGACAATGGATATGATATAATAAAAACGGATATAAATTATTTAATAAATAATATTATTTAAAATTATGATTAAAAACACCAAAAAAATATTAGCTCTTTCAATTTCGTATTTGATTATTTTTGTATTATTACCTTTTTATCTGTTCGTTTATTCTAATTTTTTAAAAGATATAGCATGGTATGGCAACTATTTCTTATTTATATTCCCTGTAACATTTATAATTTTTCTCGTTTTGTACAAAATCAATTTTAAGAATAAGGTAGAATATTATAAAAAGCTATTGATATCTTATTGGATATTATTTATGATACTATGTATTTCCCTTTATATTTTTACCGATTACATCATAAATAAGGCGTTTGATAATTTTGGTTTTTAGATATCATTATTCTTTGAAATATTTTTATAATGGATTTTAAAAAATATGGCAGTAAAAAATGAAAATTTAGAGATTTATCGCCATTCTTTGTCGCATATTCTTATGCAGGCGTTAGAAAGAATGTATGGGGCTGTTCCTGGAGTTGGTCCTGCGATTGAAAATGGTTTTTATCATGATTTTGATTGTAAAAAACAAATTACTGAAAAAGACTTGCCAAAAATAGAAGAAGAAATGAAAAAAATTATTAAAGAAAATTTAGAAATTAAGAAAAAAGAAATGCAAATTGATAAAGGAATAGAATTTTTAAAAAAGAAAAAATTTGTTTATACAGCGGAACTTGCTAATGATTTAAAAAATGAAGGCAAAAAGAAAATTTCTTTTTATGAGCAAGGAGATTTTATAAATATGTGTAGAGGTTTGCATTTATCTTCAACTGGAAAAATAGACGCGCAATCTTTCAAGCTAACAAAGATAGCAGGGGTTTATTGGAAAGGCGATGAAAAGAATAAAATGATTCAGAGAATTTACGGTGTTGCTTTTAATAATAAAAAAGAATTAAAAAAATATTTGAAAATGTTAGAAGAAGCTGAAAAACGAGATCATCGGAAAATAGGTAAAGAATTAAAATTATTTTTAATAGACTCTGAGGTTGGATTAGGATTGCCAATGTGGCTACCTAAGGGAGCAATGTTGTGGAGGATTATGGAAGATTTTTGGTATCAAGAGCATTTAAAAAATGGATATGAATTAGTCAGAAGCCCGCACATTGGTTCAAGAAAATTATGGGAAAAATCAGGACATTGGAATTTTTATAATGAAAGTATGTATCCGCCAATGGAAGTAGGACAGTCATTAGAGGATAACCAAGCAGGCAAAAAATCTAAAATTAAAGATGAATATTTAATCAAGCCAATGAATTGTCCTTTTCATGTAACGCTTTATAATTCTCAGTCGCGTTCTTATCGCGAATTGCCTTTGCGTTGGGCAGAGTGCGGGACAGTGTATCGTTATGAAAAATCAGGTGAATTATCAGGGCTTACAAGAGTTCGCGGATTTACTCAAGACGACGCTCATATAGTTTGTACTGAAAAACAAGCAGAAGAAGAATTAAAAAAAGTTTTAGATTTTATTATTTTTGTGTTTAAATCATTTGGTTTTGAAGATTATAAAATTTATTTGTCAGTTAGAGATCCTAAAAATAAAAAATACGCTGGAACAAAAAAAGGATGGGATTTTACTGAAAAAGTTTTAGAAAAAGTCGCGAAAGAAAAAAAATTGGATTATGAAAAAGACATAGGAGGAGCGGTTTTTTACGGACCAAAATTAGATTTTAAAATTAAGGATTGCTTGGGCAGGGAGTGGCAGTGTTCAACTTTGCAATATGATTTTAATTTGCCTGAAAAGTTTGATATGTCTTTTATTAACGAAAAAGGAAAGAAAGAAAGACCTTATATGTTGCATAGGGCGTTGTTTGGATCTTTTGAAAGATTTATAGGAATTTTAATTGAACATTACGCAGGTATTTTTCCTGTTTGGCTTTCGCCTGTCCAAGTTAAAATAATTTCTGTTGGAGAAAAGCACATTAAATATTGTGAAAAGTTGGCAAGTGAATTTAAAGAAAATAATATTAGGGTTGAAGTTGACGGCTCAGATGAAACAGTCGGCAATAAAATAAGAAAAACAATATTTGAAAAAATTCCTTATATGGCTGTTATTGGCGATAAAGAAATAAAATCCAAAAAGTTAAATATTCGCGATTATGGCTCAAAACAAACAAGGGAAATAAGTATTGAAAAATTTATAAAAGAAATTTTAAATAAAATAAAGGAAAGGAAATAAATATTAATTTATCATAATAAAAAATAAAAATAATAATTTGAAAATTGAAAATTAGAAATTGAAAATTAGATTCTATTTTAAATATTTGAATTTGTGATTTATTTAGAATTTGTGATTTTGAATTTGTAATTTATTTAATAACCTTATGGATTTAATATTTTTAATTTTCGCGCTTTTTGCTTTAATTTATTCCATTATTATTCACGAGTATGCTCATGGTTGGATGGCTGATCAGCTTGGCGATCCAACGGCAAAATACGCTGGTCGCTTAACTTTAAATCCTCTTCCGCATATTGATCCGATAGGAAGTATTTTTATTCCAGCAATGTTGGTTTTGTTTAACGCGGGTTTTATTTTTGGTTGGGCAAAGCCTGTGCCATTTAATCCAAATAATTTGTCAGATAAAAAATACGGCTCGGCAAAAGTCGCGTTTGCTGGTCCGGCTTCTAATTTTTTAATTGCTTTGTTCCTGGGAATTATTTTGAGGATATGTTATACAGATATTTTTAGCGGATATAATTTTGCTGTTTTTTCACAGCTTATTGCTTATGTTATTTGGCTTAATCTTTTGCTTGGAATTTTTAATCTAATGCCAATTCCGCCGTTGGACGGGTCAAAAATTTTTGCGCCATTTTTGCCTTATAAATGGCAAGAAATAATGCTTAGATTAGAGCAATGGGGAATGCTTATTTTGATTCTGTTTATTTTTCTTCTTTTTAATCCAGTTATTTTGCCGATATTAAATTTTATTTTTTATTTAATTGTCGGCGTTCCATTTTATTATTTTATGTAATACAAAATAAATCCAAAGAGAAAAGGGCTAAGCTACTGCTTGCCCTTTTTGTTTTTTTGCGTTTTTTTTATTTAAAAATTTTTGCAGTGTTTAAGCCAAAAATCTTCTATCGGAATGTGGATGCAATAAAAAATAATTTTTGCAAATTCCTTTAAAAAAATTAAAGGTAAAAAAAGTATCCTGCTATAAAGGAACCACTGTGATTTTAGACTTCTTGCTTTTTTCATTTGCTTTTCCTCCTTGTTTTTTTATTAAAAATATTTTTATTCAATTTTTGGTTTGTCTATTTCAACAGCTTCAACTGTTTGTTCGCCACCTGATATTTTTATGACATCTTTATCAATTTTTTTATATTCTTTTGAAGCGTTATTAAAATGATTTACTGTTGTTCCCAAGGAATTGCCCATTCTTTTCATATATTCTTCATAATTTTTAATATGGCGTCCTAATTTTTCAACTCTTTCTTTTATTTCTTTCGCGCTTTCTTCAATTTCTAAAGCTTTCAAGCCTTGTAAAACCATTTGCAGATAAGCGTAAAAAGATGTTGGTGAAACAATAATAACATGTTTATCTATAAAAGCGTATTCAATCAGATCGCGAGTGTTCACTTTAACCGATCCGACTTGATTTACTAAAAGGTCATAATAAATTCCTTCAGCTGGAATAAACATAAACGCGAAATCCATTGTGTTTTTTTGCGGTTTAATATATTTTGATGTTTCATCAATCCTTTTTTTAAGATCCAATTTGAATTCTTTTTCTAATTTTATTCGCGCGTTTGGATCTTTTTCAGCTACAATGCGATTGTAATTTTCTAAAGAAAATTTGGAATCAACAGGAATAATTTTGTCTTTAACAAATATCGCGGCGTCAACAATGTCGCCGTCGTTAAAATTATATTGCATTTTATAAGTAGCTGGCGGAAGAACATTTTTTAAAATCATTTCTAATTGATATTCCCCTAAAATTCCGCGATGTTTTGGGTTTTTTAAAATGTCTTCAAGATTTTTCAATGGAGCTTTTAAATCAAGCACCTGTTTAGAAGTGTCGTCTAATTTGGTAAGTTTTTCAGTAACATCGGTAATGATTTTAGAACTTTCATTAAATTGGTTTTGCATCATTTTTGAAGATTCATTAAGTCTATTGTCTAAGGTTTTTGTGATTTCATTTATTTGGTTTTGAATAAGAAGCAAACTCTGGTCGTTTTTTTGGCTTTTTGAAAATTCAGACATTTTTTTATTTATAAAATAAAAAACAGCGATAAACCCGACAGCTATTAAAATTATTGTGAGTATTTGCGAGTCCATAAAATAGTAGAGTTTAAATAAATTATGAGAGATTATTTTGTTAGTAAATATATTTTGTAATAATGTAATATAAATTACAAATTCAAAATCACAAATTCTAAATAAATCACAAATTCAAATATTCAAAATTCAAAACTCCATTAAATATTTATTATTAAATAGAATAAACTGTTTTGCCTGCCTGCCGGCAGGCAGGGATTTTAGATTTTGGTTATTGTAATTTATTTGTTATTTGGAATTTTGCCTGCCTGCCGGCGAGGCAGGGATTTGGTGCTTAACTATGTTTATAATAACACATAATTTTACATTTTTGCAACCTTTTCGCGATTTTATTGTTTTTTTATTGACTTTTACTCCCTGATGTGGTAATTTTTTAGTAGTTAATCTGAATGAAAAAAATAGACTTGTTGCATAATTAGTTTTGTGACGAAATTTTCAGATTTTGAGACAAAACTAATTACGCAA
>JAYEJU010000002.1 GCA_034660655.1 Patescibacteria group bacterium
GATATTTCTAGTAAAAAGCTATAAGAAATTAAATTAATAAATATGCAATATATTATATGTCCAAAATGTAAAAAGTTCTTTTCAATTCGGCGGGCAGGCGGATTTCGTTCATAATACGGAGTAAGTTTTTTTAGAGGCATCGTTAGATGCCTTTATAGATACCTCTAAAAATTTAAAAAAGTTTTGGATTTTTTGTAGAATAGGCTGATTTTTTATAATTAAAAATTTAATTGTAGATACTCCCTATCAGCTTGGCTACGGGGGACGAATACCAAAAGGATATACAATATGGTATAATATAGTTATAAACGAATATAGACATATGCACAAATCGCATGACAAAAGCGCGATATTATATCATATTGTGTGTCCTGTAAAATATCGCAGAAAAATAATTTCAGAACAGGTTTCAGCTATATTAAAAAATATATGCATTAAAATCAGCAAAAGACTGGAGCTGATGTAATAAAAAATTATATTAAAAATCAAGGAAAAAATTATCAACAAATTTATTATTCGCAGCCAACGCTGTTTGACGGTATGCAGTGAATAAACCCACTAGATATCCCGTCAGCTTGTTGAGGGGTAATTCATTGTTTACGGAAATTGCCAAGTTTTAGAAGGCGCTTACGTGTTGGTAATCGGAATTTTTATAAGACAAAGATTGAACAAAGAGCCGACGACCATTGTAGGCGACGGCGAGGAAAAAAGAGATTATACAAGCGTTATTGATGTTGTAAAAGCTAATATTTTAGCCTCTGAAAGCGAAAAAGTCGGCAAAGGCGAAGTCATAAATATAGGTCGCGGAAAAAATTACAGCGTTAATGAAGTAGTTGAGATGATTGGAGGTGAAACAACAAAAATTCCGTTTCGTCTTGAGCCGAGAGAAACTTTGGCAAATAATTTTTTAGCGCGCGAACTTTTAGGATGGGAGCCAATAATTAATTTGTCTAAATGGTTTGAGGAATATAAAAAAGAAATAGGTTTATGAATATAGCAATTATTGGGACAGGATATGTTGGATTAGTGCAAGGTGTTGGTATGGCTGAAAAAGGTCATAAAGTTTTTTGTGTTGATATTGATAAAGAAAAAGTTAAAAAAATGCGAGAAGGCAAAAGCCCGATTTTTGAGAAAGGGCTGGGAGAGTTAATGCAAAAAAATATTAAAGCAAAAAGATTATTTTTTACCGCAAATTTAGCAAAAGCAATAAAAGACGCTGAAATTATTTTTATTGCCGTAGGAACTCCGCAAGGAGAAAGCGGAAAAGCTGATTTAAGCCATGTTTATAAAGTAGTTCGTGATGTTGGAAAATTACTTGATCATTATGTTGTTATTGTTAATAAAAGCACTGTTCCTGTTGGAACCGCGAAAAAAGTTGATGAAATAATAAAAAAACAGTATAATAAAAATATTGATGTCGCGTCTAACCCTGAATTTTTGCGTGAGGGAACAGCCTTGAACGATTTTTTTAATCCAGACAGAATTGTAATTGGAGTTGAAACAGAAAAAGCAAAAAATATTATGGCTGAAGTTTATAAGGGCTTTGATTGCGCTAAATTTTTTGTTAGTAGAGAAAGTTCTGAAATGATAAAATATGCTTCTAATGCTTTTTTAGCAACCAAAATATCGTTTATAAATGAAATTGCCGGGATTTGCGAAAGAGTAAACGCTGACATTAAAGAAGTCGCGCAAGGAATGGGAGCTGATGCGAGAATTGGAAGTAAATTTTTAGAAGCAGGGCTTGGATACGGCGGTTCTTGTTTTCCAAAAGATACTCGGGCATTGCATCAGATTGCTGATCTGAACGGATATGAATTTCGGATTTTAAAATCAGTGATTGATGTGAACAACAACCAAAAAAAGATTTTGTTGGAAAAGATAAAAAAAATCTTTCCTGTTTTAAAAGGAAAAATAATTACTGTTTGGGGTTTGTCTTTTAAACCAGGCACTGATGATATTAGGGAGTCGCAGGCAATTGATTTAATTAGCTGGCTTTACGGACAAGGAGCTAAAGTTCGAGTTTCAGATCCTGTTTCAATAGATAACGCTAAAAAATATTTGCCAGATGAAATAGAATTTTTTTTATGCCCTTATGAAGCTTCAGCAAGAAGTAATGCGATTATAATTGTTACTGATTGGGAGCATTTTAAAAAAATTGATAAGCAAAAAATAAAAAAAGTTTTATCAAACTATTATATTATTGATGGCAGAAATATTTTTGACCCGCAAGAAATGTCTAATTTAGGGTTTAATTATATCGGGATAGGAAGAGGAAAGGATTAGTTAATATTTTTTTAAAATTATAATATAACAAAATTAAAAAATTAGCATAAAGCATTTGGTATTAAAATCATTAATTTTGTAATTGCAAAAAGATATAATTAAATGCTTGATTATATTTTGTTTGCGATTGCGACAAATTTATGTTTAAAAAAATGTTATCATTTTTTCTGCTGTTGTCTGTGGTGTTTTCTTTTTCTTTAACGCCTGTGGCAATAGCTCAAGGCAATTCGGAAAAAAATAATAATAGCGATTTAAGAAAGCCAATACACGCAACTAATATTAAAATCGCAAAAAAGATTTTCGACCCTTCCGCAATTAAGGGAATAAAAACAAAAGACCGCCCTGATAAACCAGAAAATAATAAAAAACCTTCTTATAATGGGGTGGCAACAGGTGTTTTAGGAACAGGAGTAACAGGCAATAAATACGCTATTATAATTGGAATTTGCGATTATCCGGGAAGCAATTATGATCTTTGTTGGGCGGATGGTGATTCGTTAAATATGCGTAATGCTTTAGTTAATAAATATGGATATTCAGATGAAAATATTTATATGTTTAGAGACACAGATCCTAATCGTACTGATATTACTGACGGGGCAGCTACTTTTAATAATATTAAAGACGCTATATTGAATAAAATAAAACCTAATATAAGCGAAGGAGACGAAGTTGTTTTTTTCTTTAGCGGTCATGGCGGAAGTCTTTATACGGATATAGATCCAGAAGATGAAATAGATGGCACAGACGAAATAATTCTTGTTCATAATGGTAGCGAAGTAGTCGGTATATCTGATGATACACTTGTAAGTTGGTTCCATAATTTTGGCACCTCAAGAATTGTTTTTGTCTTTGATACTTGCCATGCTGGCGGGATGAACGACTTAACTAGTGAGGGGAGAATTGTTGTTATGGCTACAGAAGAAAATAGATCAGCTTATGTATATTCAACAGGAGTACCAGAAATAGAAGAGGGCGAGGGAGTATTCAGTCGCCTTTTTGTTAATTTAGGAATGTTGCAAGATTTTGCGGACGGATATAATAACCTTAAAAAATCAGATGAAAATGTAGCCGTGGAAGAAGCATTTGATTATGCAAAAAAAAATATACCTGGTCGCATTAAACGTATACAAAGACCAGTAATAAGCGATGGATTTCTTGATGATTTGCTTTTATAATTTTTTAAATATTAAAATAATTAATTTTGTAATTGCAAAAAATTTATAATTAAACTCCGCTGATTTCCCTCCCCCTAAGATTAGGGGAGGTTAGGCGGGGTATGAAAACTACAGAAAATAATTAGGCTATAATTAAATGTTTGATTATATTTTGTTTGCGATTGCGACAAATCTATGTTTAAAAAAATGTTATCATTTTTTTTACTGTTAAGCGTGGCGTTTTCTTTTTCTTTAACGCCTGTTATAGCGGAAGAAACAAACAGCGCTGAACAAACAGTATGTACAACTAAATATGATCCTGTTTGCGGAATGGACGGAGAGACTTATTCAAATTTGTGCATGTTGGAAGCCGAAGGAGATGTTGAATATGCTTATGATGGGATTTGCAATGAGATAACCGACCAAGGTAGCGCGTCAGAAGAAACAAGCGATACTAATTTTGCAGGGATGTTAGTTGAAATTGGATCAACAGATATACCCACAACATTTATTGTTAGCGATAATAAAACAAAAAAACATTATACTGTTAGCGCTAGTCAGAATGTTGTTTTAGGACAGAAGCGAAGCCAATGGACATCTCTTTCAGACTGGATACCAGGCGATCAAATTAGGGTAATTGGCAAAAAAAATGAAAATACTCAAGTTGTTGACGCTGCTATTTTGGCTAATTTGTCAATAAAGACCATAAGCAATAAAGGAGCTAATGGTTGGATTACTAATATTGACAAAGATGCGAAAACCATTGCTTATCAATGGAAAAATAAAGAACATTTGTTTGTTTATGACGACGACACAAGGCTTGTTGTTGGCTTGAAAAATCCAGCAAGCGTTGATGATTTAAAAGTAGGTGATAGAATTCGCGGAAGATTATTGTTGCGTAAAGGAGAAACTCCTTTAGCAAAGATTGTTGTTGTTTTGCGTAGAGGTGAAGATTTATTTATGAAAATTCGCACTTTTATGCCAAATGTTACTTTAATCAGTATGGACAGCACTGTTAAGCCGACCGCTATTACAGTAAGAATAGAAAAAACACCTGGATTAAAAGCTAATGATGTTAATAATTTAATAGAAGCTGAAGGGGGAATTGTAACAGTTTATATTACTGAAAATACTGTTTTAGTCCGCAAATTTTTTGGACGGACAACTTTAAGCGAATTTTCATCCGATGACAGTTTAATGCTTGTTGGCAGAGTTAATGATAATGGAACAATTGACGCTAAATTGATTAAGAATATGAGTATTTGGAAAACAAGCGTTCGCGGGCATTCAGGGGTTGTGACAGAAGTGAACACAGACGATAATTATTTAATGGTTGATTGGACACCTGTTAAATATTTGACAAACAAAAATTTGAAAAAAGTTTTAGCAGAAAAAAAAGCAGAGGTTTCCGCGCAGGTTGTTTCAGATCAAAATACGGCAACAATTCAAAATACATCATTAAAAAATAGGCTTAAATTATCTAATTTGAAAAACGCGATAAAAAACAGGATTCAAAATTTAAAATCTGTTGAAGCAAAAGTAGGAACATTATACAGAAAAATAGAAAATAAAAAAGTTAAAATTGACAGAATCAGGGCGGAAAACGTAAAAGTAAAAGATCTAATTATTCGCAAGCCAGTAAAAAAAATCAGGGTTGATATTACTTCAGACACTAAAATTGTTGTTGGAACAAATACAGACGCGACAATTTCTGATATTCAAAATGGAGATAAAGTAAGAATTAGGGGAGTTTTGCAATCTAATTTGCCGATATTAATAGCTGAAACAGTTGTTGTTGTTAGTTCTTTGCCTGAGGTTGAAGCGTCATTATCTTCATCGCTTGATGAAAATAATGAATGGGTTGTCACAATGGTTGCTGAAGAAACAGAAGGAGATATTGTCAATTCCACCGTTTCAGCGACAGATCAAGTAATCGATGATGATACAACAGACGGGACAAGCAATTAAACAGATTTGAAAAAAATCTAAACATAAGAACGGCTTAACTAGCCGTTCTTGCGTTTACATATAATTATTTTGAGTTTATTATATGGTTATGGTCAGATAAATAAAATAATATAAATATAATTATGCAACAAAAGATAATTTTAGCATCAAAATCATTTAGAAGAAAGCAATTGTTAAGACAGATGGGTTTAAGCTTTAGAATCAGAGAAAGTAAATATAAAGAAGATATGCAAGCTTTTAATAATCCATACAAATTAGCAAAATTTTTAGCTTTTAAAAAGGCAGAAGAAGTAGCAAAGCATTATAGAAATGCTATTATTATTGGAGCTGATACTTTTATAATTTATAAAAATCAATTTATAGGAAAACCAAAAAATAAACAGGAAGCAAAAAAAATGTTGCAGACATTTTCAGGTAATGAACATAGTGTTATAAGCGGTTTTGCTATTATTGATGTAAAAAATAAAAAGATTATAAATGATTTTGGAGAAGCAAAAGTTAAATTTAGAAATTTGAGCAATAGCGAAATAGATGATTATCTCAACAGTGTTGAATTTTTAGATAAAGCGGGCGGTTATGGATTACAAGATAGGGCGGCTACATTAGTTGAAAGTATAAATGGAGATTTTTATTCTATAATAGGATTACCAATCAGTAAAATTTATTTGGCATTAAAAAATATGGGGATTAACGCATTAAAATTATAATACGGAGAGGTCGCATAGTGGCCGAGTGCGCCGCCTTGGAAAGGCGGTATCCTTCACGGGATCGAGGGTTCGAATCCCTCCCTCTCCGCC
>JAYEJU010000003.1:0-5165 GCA_034660655.1 Patescibacteria group bacterium
TTTTTCAAAACAAAAAATCAAATTTTCTTTTCCGCAAAAAAGAATTAAAGCGATTAAAACCAGATAAAAAATTTACATCGTACAACACCTGCATATGCGGTTCCAGAAATTTACATTAACTAAATTTTCTCTTTCGCTATCGCTTCAGAGAAATAATAATAATGAGTGCAAATTCCTTCCACCCAAATTTTTGCCCTTTTTTATATTGAAATTTGATAATGAAGCGGGCAAAAACTTCTCATATTCGGATATGTTATATGAAATCACTTTTTACTCACACATTTTATGAAAAATCCTTCAAATTTTGAAAAACATAAGCAAATCCCCCCCCGAAGCATTGTTAACTGCAGATAACATTGCCCACATTGTGCGTTCAAGAAGGCGCCCTGAATACCCTAGGCAAGACACAGTTGAAAGTCTGTCAGTTGAGGAACAAAATGCCACCATACACGAAAGATTGGGATCAGGTGGTAGTAAAGAAGTCTATGACATAGAAATAGCTGGACAGCATTACGCAATAGGTATTTGTGGTATTCAGGACGCCCCTGACCGAATGGTTGAAAAATGGAAAATCGTCCTCCAAGAACCTGCAAACACGCAACATCTTAGAGAAAGAGATTTTTTGGTTAATGAGTTATGCGATATCAGACCAACGGCCGTGAACGGAACCCATTTCCCTGGAATAATAATGAAACGATATCAAGACCTACCCTTTCGTGTTTTTGACGGGAAAAACGTTGGCAGAGAAGGCGTCTCTCTTATTAGCAAGGACACGCAACTGAATGACTAAATAATGCTTGAAAAAATGTCTCAGGTCGTTAATGAGATAGCTAGACTAATTGACAATGGAATTCGTCTTGGCGGAGACAATTTTAATTTAGCTGAGTCGCAGGGTGCCGTTCACTTGTACTTTAACGATTTGGGCAACATGACAGTCAACAAAATAATAGAGGACGATTTTCCAAGATATATAGAATACTACACAATGTGGGCAATAGGTGCTCTGGTTAACGGCGTAGATCATGATACCTACGAACACAATCCGTATATTCACAGTTTGGATAATCAAGAAAATTCCTTTACGACAAAATTTGAAGAAGCGGTAAAACAAAGACTAACTCAATTAAGGAGTTCGTAAAAAGTGACATCATATAACAGCGTGTATACGGTTCCGCTTCGTTTCACACATATTGCTCCCTACGGTCGCAACATCGCATACACGCAAACGTTATCGAAAATTCAAAAATATTTTTTATTAATAGCATAAACTATGAAAAAAACAGACATTTTAATTATTGGCGGAGGGCCAGCTGGGTTAATTGCAGGCGTAACAGCCAGAAAAAATAATCCTGATAAAAAAATCACTTTAATAAGAGAAGACAAAAAATGTGTTGTTCCTTGCGGACTTCCGTATATTTTTAATCGGTTAGAAGCTGTTGAAAAAAATATGATGCCGGATAAAGCATACAAGGCAAATAAGATTGACTTAGTAATTGACAAAGCAGTAAAAATTGAGACAGATAATAAAAAAGTGATTCTTAAGAGCAATAAAAAAATAAACTATGATAAATTAGTTTTAGCTGTTGGTTCAAGTCCAGCGATAATCCCTATTAAAGGAGCGGAATTAAAAGGAGTTTATCAGATTAAAAAAGATATTAAATATTTAGAGAATTTGCGGAAAAAAATTATTAAAGCAAAAAATATTGTTATTATTGGAGGAGGTTTTATCGGAGCGGAATTAGCGGAAGAATTAAGCGCAATGGAAGAAAAAAATATAAGCATTGTGGAAATTTTAGATCACTGTTTAATAGCTCCTTTTGATGAAGAATTTGCTATTGCTGGTGAAGAAAAAATCAAAGAAAAAGGAGTAAATCTTTATCTTAAAACGGCGGTAGAAGAAATAATGGGAGGAGATAAAGTAGAGGCGGTAAAACTTAGTAATGGCGAAGAAATTTCTGCTGATTTAGTAATAATGTCAGTTGGCGCAAGGCCGAATATTGAATTGGCTAAGAATGCGGAAATTGAAGTGGTGGAAAAGGGAGGAATTTTAGTAGATGAATTTATGAGGACTAATACCCCTGATGTTTTTGCTGTCGGTGATTGTGCTGAGACAAGGGATTTTTTCACGGGAAAATCTAATTTAATAATGCTTGCTTCGGTTGCTTGTTATGAAGCAAGAATTGCTGGCGCTAATTTGTATCGTGCTAGTGAAAATTTAATAAAAAATGAAGGAACTGTCGCTGCTTTTTCTACTTGTTTGCAGGGGTTGGTTCTAGCTTCTGTTGGATTGAATGAAAAAACAGCAGTCAAAGAAGATATTGAAATTGTTATTGGCGTAAGTGAAACACCTAATCATCATCCAGGAACTTTACCTAATACAAGTTTGATTAAGATAAAACTTGTATTTGAAAAGTCATCAAAGATATTGATTGGCGGACAGGTTTCTGGGCCAGAGAATATTGCGGAGATGATAAACTTGATTGCTGTCGCTGTTGTAAAAAAAATGACTGCGCAAGAACTTGCTAATTTGCAAGTTGCCACGCATCCTTTGATTACCGCTCCGCCAACGGCTTATCCAATAATAACAGCGGCCCAAGCAGTGTTAGATTAAAAAATGTAAAAAACAAAAAATAAATAAAATAAAAATGCTGGGATATTTTTCATCCCAGCTTTTTTTATAGATTGTAATTAAATGAATTTTAATCAAAATTCATTCCGTCTTTTTCAGCATGTTTTTTAAAACTATCAAGATTTTTAATATTTTCAAACTTTATTCTATGTTTAACAGACATTATTCTAATCCGCCCTAACAAACCTCTGGCTTTTACCGCAGGATCGCTTTTTCTGATTTCGCTATAATAAGTGCTGAAAATCAAATTTTTACGATGATACTTTTTGTCTCTCCCTATAATCGCGTGAATTCCTCCTTTATAATTGATAACAGATATTTTTTGCTTAATATTCATTATTTTTTCCTCCTGAATATTTTTGTATTTTATTATAATTGAAATTAAAGAACGATTAAAAAAATTATACCATTTAAATAAGTATTTAGCAAAAATATTGCGTTTGCGTTTTAATCTGTTATAATTGTAATAACAAATCTAAAAATTTAGAGCAATTTTAATTATGAGATTAAAAAAAAGACGAATTAGAAAAGACAATCAATTTGAAATTGACATAGAAGCCAAAAAAGGATTAATAATAGTAATTTTATTGTCTTTTATTATTCTTTCTTTTTTAAGCTTTTTTCATTTAGCGGGACGTTTTGGCTTTGGATTGGAAAAAATATTAGTGAAATTTTTTGGCAATGGATATTTTGCTTTTCCATTTTTATTATCTGGCATTGTTTATCTTCTTGTATCCGCCAGAAAAAGAGCGTTAAAAGTTATTCATTATTTAGCAATGACTTTTTTTATTTTAAGTTTTTACGCTTTTATACAATTAACCCAGCCATTGCCGTTCGGTTCTTTGTGGGAAAGTTTAAAACAGACGTTCGCGATCGCGTCAGCAGGAAAAGGCGGAGGATATGTGGGAATTATTTTAAATTATCCATTAGTTTATTTTTTTGGTTTTTGGGGCGGATTTGTCGCGTTATTGGCAATTTTTGTCGGATCTATTTTGCTGATTTTTAATATTTCTTTGGATAATTTACTAATCGGCGCTGGATTTTTAAAAAAGTTATTAGTTAAAACAGCAGTTTTGTCAGTTCAATTCAAAAATAAAACGCATAATTATTTACAACAAAGAAAATACAATAACCAAGAGAAATATGAAGAAGAAGATATTAAAAAAGAAGATAACCAACAAAACGATGAAGAAGATCCGCGTTTCGTTCAATCGGAAATAAATCATTCAAAAGAGGATTTGGATGGAGAACAAGAAAAAATGGAATTTAAAAAAAATTATTCTTCAAAGCAAAAAATAGATTTGCCGATTAATTTATTAAATCAAAGCAGTGAAAAACCAACAAGCGGAGACATTAACAATAGCATAGAAATTATTAAAAAAACCTTGAAAAATTTCAATATAGACGTTGAAATGGGGCAAGTGAGCGTAGGTCCGACTGTTACGCAATATACTCTTAAGCCGGCAGAAGGAATTAAATTGTCGCAAATTATTACATTAAGCAATGATATCGCCCTTGCTTTAGCCGCTCATCCAATTAGAATAGAAGCGCCAATTCCAGGAAAATCTTTGGTCGGGATTGAAGTGCCAAACAGGTTTGTCGCGAAAGTTAATTTAAAAGATATTATAACTTCTAAGGAATTTAAAAATCGGCAATCAAATTTAATGATAAGCCTGGGAAAGGATGTTTCTGGAAAAATTTGGATGGCTGATTTTGCAAAAAATCCGCATCTTTTAATCGCTGGATCAACAGGGTCTGGAAAAACTATTTGCATAAATTCTGTTATTGTCAGCCTGTTTTATCAAAATAGCCCTGATAATTTGCGTTTTATAATGATTGACCCAAAAAGAGTTGAGCTTCCAGTCTATAATAGGACTCCTTATCTTTTATGCCCCGTAATTACTGATGTTAAAAAAACAGTAAACGCGCTTAAGTGGGCGATTTCTGAAATGGAAAGACGTTTTGATGTTTTGTCAAAAAATAACAACCGCGATATTTTTTCTTATAGGGCTTCTGGAAACAGTATGTCAAGTATTATTATTGTTATTGATGAATTAGCTGATTTAATGGCAGCTGCAGGGCACGAAGTTGAAGCTTTAATTATTCGTTTAATTCAAATGTCTAGGGCGGTTGGCATTTACTTAATTATCGCGACTCAGCGTCCGTCAGTCAATGTTATCACTGGCTTAATCAAAGCAAATATAACTTCACGCATCGCTTTCAGTGTTGCGTCTCTTATGGATTCGCGGACAATTTTAGATTGTAGCGGAGCTGAAAAATTGATTGGCAGAGGCGATATGCTGTTTGTTTCGGCTGAGGTTTCAAAGCCAAAAAGACTGCAAGGCGCTTTTATATCAGAACAGGAAATTAAAAAGGTGGCTAATTATTTAAAAACTAATTATGATGATGTTGAATATGACGAGGAAATAATTGAGAGACAAGGTAATGGAATTGAAAATCTAGACAGTGATTTTGAGGAAAACGATGAATTAATAAATGAAGCGCGTGAAATTGTTATTAATTCTGAAAGAGCCTC
>JAYEJU010000003.1:5265-10244 GCA_034660655.1 Patescibacteria group bacterium
TTGAATATGACGAGGAAATAATTGAGAGACAAGGTAATGGAATTGAAAATCTAGACAGTGATTTTGAGGAAAACGATGAATTAATAAATGAAGCGCGTGAAATTGTTATTAATTCTGAAAGAGCCTCAATTTCTTTTTTGCAAAGAAAAATGCGGATTGGTTATAATAAAGCTGCTGGAATTATTGACGCATTGGAAAGTTTAGGAGTTGTTGGTCCGGCAGACGGGGCGAAAGGAAGACAGGTTTTGATTCCGAGAGAGAGTTTGGAAAACGCTGGAGTTGATAAGGATGAGGAGGAAAATGAAAAATAGAATTGATAATTATAAATTTTTGGTTATAATATAGATAACTTTATGTTTAATTTTCAAGAATCAATAAAACAAAATAATATTTTAGGCAAAAAATTGAGTGATAAAAGAATTTCTCAAAATATTAGAATAGAAGATGCTGAAGAAGCCATTAATATTCAAAAAAAATATTTATTAGCTATAGAAGAAGGCAATTATAACATATTGCCGGGACAGATTTATACTAAAAATTTTGTAAAAACATACGCTGATTTTTTAGGGCTTGATGTTGACGCTTGTTTGGAAAATTTGGAACGCGAATATTTTTTATTTAACCATATAACAAATTCGCAACATATTAAAAAACAGAGAAGCAGTATAAAATTTAAGAATTTTTTTTGTTATTCTAACCTTCGTTTTGTGATTACTCCAAAAATTTTAAAAAATATCGCTGTTGTTGCCGCTTTTTTATTATGCTTTACTTATCTTGGAGCTGAAGCAAAAAATATTTTTAATCCTCCGCAAATAGAAATATTTTATCCGCTGAATAATTTAGTGGTTGAAAAACAAATAATAGAAATAAAAGGCATAACAGAAAAGGGAGCTGATATTTCTATCAATGATAGAAATATTTTGACTGATGTTGACGGTAATTTCGCAAAAAATATTTGCCTGCGTTCAGGGGTTAATATTATAAAAATAACAGCTAACAAAAAATACAGCAAAACAAATATTATTTTTAGAAAAGTTTTGGTTGTGAAATAATAGATAAATAAATTAATTTTTAAATTTTATTTTTATGTCAAAAAGCGAAAAAAACAAGGAGGAGAAAAAAAATATAAGTGAAAAATCAAAAGCTGCCGAAGAAGCAATTAGCCAAATTAAACAGCGTTTTGGAGAAGGTTCTATAATGAAAATGGGTGAGGCAAAAAAAACATCAGTTGATGCCGTGCCGACCGGATGCTTATCTCTTGATATCGCGCTTGGCATTGGAGGGGTGCCACGCGGAAGAATCATAGAAATTTACGGACCTGAGGCTTCTGGAAAAACAACGCTTGCCCAACATATTGTCGCGGAAGTCCAAAAAATAGGAGGTGTGGCTGCTTTTGTTGACGCCGAGCACGCGCTGGATCCTGATTACGCGAAAAAAATTGGGATTAACATAAATGAACTTTTGATTTCCCAGCCAGACACGGGGGAGCAAGCATTGGAAATAGTTGAGACATTGGTTCGTTCAAACGCTGTTGATGTAATCGTTGTTGATTCTGTCGCGGCATTGGTTCCTAAAACAGAAATAGAAGGAGAAATGGGAGATCGGCAAATGGGAACGCAGGCGCGTTTAATGAGCCAGGCATTAAGAAAATTAACTGGAATTATCGCAAAAACTAACACTGTGCTGATTTTTATAAATCAAATTCGTTTAAAAATAGGAGTATTTTTTGGCAACCCCGAAACAACAACAGGCGGTATGGCATTAAAATTTTATTCTTCCATTAGAATCGAAGTCCGCAGAAGCGCGCAAATAAAAAAAGGCGATAAAATTATTGGAAATCAGGTAAAAGCGAAAATAGTAAAAAATAAAGTAGCGGCTCCATTCCAAAATACGACTTTTGATATTATGTATAATGAAGGAATATCAATTTCAGGAGATGTTTTAGACACAGGCGTTGAATATGGCATTGTAAAAAAATCAGGGAATTCTTATGTCTACGGAGATGAAAAATTAGGCGTTGGAAGGGAAAACGCTAAAGCGCATTTAAGGCAAAATCCAAAATTAATAAAAGAAATCAAAGCAAAAGTTTGGCAAGAGCTTGAAGAAAAAGAAGTAAAAAATTCCGATTAATTCAATTGGTATTGACAAAAAATTAAGGTCGTGTATAATATTTAACATAATTAATCAATTTGAATTTTATTATTAATGAAATTCAATTAATCGAAAAAAAATGGAAAATACAAATTATTCCGGTGGCAGACAAATGTTTCAAGGCGATTGGACCTGCTCAGAATGCGGGGCTAAAATCACTGAATTGCCGTTTGAGCCAAACGGAAAAGGAGCTCTTTTTTGCAGAGATTGTCATGCAAAAAGGAGAAACAGCTACTCTGGCGGAGGTAGAAATGATAGAGGCAGCAGACAAATGTTTCAAGGCGATTGGACCTGCTCAGAATGCGGGGCTAAAATCACTGAATTGCCGTTTGAGCCAAGTGGAGACAAGGAGCTTTTTTGCAGAGATTGCCATAGGCAAAAAATGCAAGATCGTCCAAGAAGATTTTAAAATATATTATCACTTAATATATTTCGAGATTACAAAAACTGTGTTATTAAGCACAGTTTTTGTTTTATTTTATTTTTGGCTATCCAAAAATGTCATTGCGATAAGCGACGCAGGAGCGACAAAGCAATTTCAAGGATTAACGCTTATATTCATAGGATTACGAAGCCTATCCCGTCAAATAACGGGGTCAGTCGCTTCACTCTTTTTTCGCAATGACAGACAAAATAATTTTTTTTACATTATTTATTGTTTGATTTAATTTATTTTCATAATTTATAACAGTATAATCATAAATATCTAAATGCTTTAACCATTTTTTTGTATATTCAATCCTTTCTTTTACGTATTGTTCATTCGCATTGCCCCTATTACGAATTCTTTTTTCTAAAATATCAAGAGAAGACGTATTTATAAAAATGGCGATAATTCCAGGCATTATTTTTTTCGCACTAATCACGCCCTTGTATTCTATTTTCCAAATTCCGATTTTATCGCAATTCCTAACTCGCTCTATTTCTTTTTTTGTTACTCCGTAAAAATTATCATTATATTCCTTCGCATATTCAAAAAACAAATTGTTTTTAATCTGGTTTTTAAATTCTTTTTTAGAAATAAAATAATAAGGATTTTTTTGTGATTCATTAGGCCTCATTTTTCTGGTAGTTGTTGTAATTACTCTTTCTATGTTTAAATATTTTTTAAGTCCGTCAATAATTGAATCTTCGCCAACGCCTGACGGCCCTGAAATTATAAAAATATTATTTTTTTTCTTTTTTAGCATAATTTTATTTTTTTTCCGCCAGCTGGCGGATCATTTTTTTCAGCTCCAAGGGCAATTTTTCTTCAAAATTAAATTGCTTACCTGCTTTATCTTTAAATCCCAAGTTAGAAGAATGAAGAAAAATTCTTTTTAATCCAAAAAGATTAAATATTTGATATTTTTTTAAATAATAAATATCATCTCCAGCAATAGGATGGTCAATTGCTTTTAAATGCACTCTAATTTGATGGGTTCTTCCTGTTAAAATTTGAATTTTTAAAAAAGTGAAATTTTTAAACCGCTCAATTACTAAAAACAAAGTTTTGGCTTCTTTGTAGTTTTCTGTTGTTCCTGTTGTAATTATTCCATTTTTATTGCGTCCAATTTTTAAATCAATTTCTCCGCTGTCTTTGTTTATTATTCCGTAAACTAAAGCCAGATATTTTTTTTCTACTTTTCGTTTACTAAATTGATTTTTTAAATGCAAAAAAATTTCTTGGTTTTTAGCCACGACCATTAACCCTGAAACCCCCTTATCCAGCCGATGAACAATTCCAGGACGCAAAGGATCTTCCCCAACTTTTTTTATTTTTGGATAATATGCCAACAAACCGTTGACTAAAGTATTTTTTGGATAGCTTTCTGTTGGATGTATAACAAGTCCTGTTGGTTTATTTATAATAATAAAATCATTATTTTCAAAAACAATTTTAAATTTAATCTTTTCGTCAGGCTTTAAACTAATTTCTTTTTTTTGTAATATCTTGTCTATTTTTTTAAAATTTATATTTATTATGTCATTAGTTCTTAATTTATAATGCGTTGATTTGTTTTTTTTATTTAATAAAACAAAACCATCCGCGATAGCAGACTGCCAAAAAGAGCGGGAATATTTTGTAAATTTTTTCACTAAAAATTTATCTATTCTAACTCCTGCTTGTTTTGCGTCAATAATAATTTTATTTTGTTTAATCATGCCTTTACTATATTTTATTTATAGTATTTTGTCCAGAATTTGACACAAAATATTTTTTAAAATAATATAAATATATACTAAAATAGTAGGAAATAAAATATGAAATTTTCAACAAGAGCCGAGTACGGCCTAAAAGCAATGGTTAATCTAGCGCTTGATTTTCCAAAAGTTAAAAGCGTTAAAGAAATTGCGCATAAGGAAAATATTTCTCAAAAATATTTAGAGAGATTGATTGGCGAATTAAGAAGAAAAAAATTAGTAAAAAGCCATAAAGGAAGAAACGGCGGATATACTCTATCTTCAAATCCAAAAAAAATAAAAGTAGGCAAAATCATTGAAATTTTAGAAGGTCCGCTTTTGCCTTTAAAATGCCAAAGAGAAGAATGTGTTGGAAAACATTGTTTGTCTAAAAAAGTTTGGATGGTTTTGTGGAAACAAATTAAAAGAACATTATATAATATTAAATTAGATGATTTGGTTAAATAATTTTTTTTAAAAAATATTTTTTAAAAACAGCCTATAAAGTATAGTTACGCCAAAATGAAATATATAGATTTGCCTATGCTCTCATCTGCGCAAAACTAAGTCTATCGCATATTGACATTTTATGCTATATTATAATTATTATGAATAAATTAAACAATTATATTTTGGCTGATAATAATGTTAATACTAATTTTTAA
>JAYEJU010000003.1:10344-21840 GCA_034660655.1 Patescibacteria group bacterium
CGGTTTTTGTAATGACAATTATGAAATTGGTCCAGGCGTTGGTATATTGGATCCAGGTGGTTTTGTTGGCCCCCCAGGATGTTTATAAATCAAAAAATTTTTTGTCTAAAAATTTTCTTAAAACAATAAAATCATAAATAAATTATGCTAATCTTAAATAATCTCTGCTATGATTAAGCAGGGCAAAATGAAAAATATGAAAAAGAAAAAAATTTATTTAGATTACGCCGCGACAACTCCTGTTGACAAAAAAGTTTTAAAAGCAATGCTGCCATATTTTAAAGAAAGATTCGGCAATGCTATGTCAATTCATTATTTTGGGCAGGAAGCTATGCTCGCGGTTGATAAAGCTCGTTCGCAGATAGCAAAATTTTTTAATTGTTTTTCAAAAGAAATTATTTTTACATCAGGTGCCACAGAAAGCAATAATTTAGCTATTAAAGGAGTGTCTAAATTTTATTTTTTAAAAAATAAAAAAAAACCGCACATCATCACAACGCAATTTGAACATAATTGCGTTCTTAATTCCTGTAAAACATTAGAAAAACAAGACAGAGCAAATATTACTTATTTGCCGATTAATAAAGACGGAATTGTAAAATTGGACAGTTTGAAAAAAGCGATTAAAAAAAATACGATTTTAATTTCCATTATGTATGTTAACAATGAGATTGGAACAGTTCAGCCAATAAAAGAGATTGGAAAAATAATTAAGCAAAAAAATTCAAAAAGAAAAAACAAAATTTTATTTCATACAGACGCGACACAAGGCATAAATTTTTTTGATATGAATGTTAAAAAATTAAACATTGATTTGCTTTCTTTTTCAGGCCATAAAATTTATGGTCCAAAAGGAGTTGGCGCGCTTTATGTTAAAAAATCAACGCCTATCAAATCTATTCAGGACGGTGGCGGGCATGAAAACAAAATGCGCGCTGGAACACATAATATTCCAGGAATTGTAGGTCTTGGCAAAGCAATTGAGATTATTGCCAGTCAAAATAAAAAAAAAGAAAATAAAAAAATGTTAAAATTAAGAGATTATCTTATTAAAAAAGTATTAAAAGAAATTTCAGGATCATATCTTAATGGATCGTTAGTAAAAAGATCGCCGAATAATGCTCATTTTAGAATTGACAACGTGGAAGGGGAGGCAATGCTTTTGTCATTAGATAAAGAGGGTATTGCCGTTTCAACAGCTTCGGCTTGTTCTGTAAAGGATTTAAAACCGTCTCATGTTCTTTTGGCAATAGGATTAAAACAGGAACAGACACACGGATCTTTGCGTTTCACTTTAGGAAGACATACTACAAAAAAGAAAATTGATACCACAATTAACGCATTAAAAAAAACAGTAAAAAAACTGCGTAACATTTCAGGCAATTTATTAGATGAATTTAAATAATATGAAATATTCAAAAAAAGTTTTAGAGCATTTTTCTAATCCGCGGAATCAGGGCAAAATAAAAAATCCTGATTCAGTTTCTATGGTTGGCAATCCTGTTTGCGGAGACATAATGCGTTTTTATATCAAAGTAAGCAAAAATAAAAACGGGAAAGAAATAATCAAAGATGTTAGTTTTGAAACACTTGGCTGCGGAGCCGCGATTGCGGTTTCTTCTATGGTTACTAATTTAGCAAAAGGAAAAACGTTAGAACAGGCAATAAAAATTAATTTAAAAGATGTAGCAAAAGAACTGGACGGGCTTCCATTGGAAAAAATGCATTGCAGTAAATTGGCAACAGACGCCCTGCAAAAGGCAATTATGGATTATAAAAATAAAAAATAAATTTTGATTTCTTTAAATTACAAAACTTTCTTTTGTCATTCCCGCCACGTATCTGAGCACGGGATAAACTCCAGCGAGAATTCAGATTCTACGCGATAAACACTGAATTCCTCCCGATGAATATCGGAACGGGAATGACAGACAAAAGTAAAAGCTAAAAAGATAATGCATTTTGTAATTCAAAGTAATTTGTATGAATATTGGTTGCCATATTTCAATCGCCAAAGGAATTGAAAAAACGCCTGAAAAAGCGGCTAATTTAGGATGCGAAACAATGCAAATTTTTAGCCGTTCCCCTCGCGGAGGAAAAGCAAAAAAAATAACAAAACAAATTATCCATCAATTCAAAATTCAAAATTCAAAATTCAAAATTCGCGAAGTTTATATTCACGCACCATATTATATTAATTTTGCTTCCGCTAATAACCACATTTGCTATAGCTCGGCAAAAACAGTACGTGAGGAATTAGAAATGGCAAGCTTGTTAGGAGCTAAATATGTAATAACACATTTAGGGTCATCTAAAGATGTCGGCAGAGAAAAAGGCATTAAAAAAACAATCAAAATGCTTTCTATATCCATTAATGGATATAAAGGTTCTACAAAACTTCTTTTAGAAAACACAGCTGGTTCAGGAAAAATTATTGGCAGCAGTTTTTCAGAACTGGCAAAAATTATAAAAGGCGTTGACAAATTGGCTATCGCGGGAGTTTGTCTTGATACCCAGCACAGTTTTGCTTCTGGATATGACTGGAAAAATTTTGATAAAACATTAAAAAAAATTAGCAAAGAAATAAATTTAAAATTAATTAAATTTATTCACGCTAATGACAGCAAAGTTGAATGCGGTTCGCGAAAAGATCGCCACGAGCATATTGGAAAAGGAAAAATCGGGTTAAAAGCTTTTAAAAAAATCGTGAAATTCGCTGTTGAAAATAATATAGATATGGTTTGTGAAACAGAAGAACACGGAGTTATTGAAGACATAAAAACGCTTAAAAAATTTAGACAGCTTTTTGTTCAAGGATAATTTTGTGATGAAAACGATTTTTAATTTGTAGCGAATATTTTGCGAAAAAGGCTGTTATAAATTATAAACAAAATAAAAAAATGAATTTTAAATTTATATAAAAAAGCGGTCTGTTCAGAAAAATCTGAACAGACCGTGTTTATTTTATAATAATTTCCGCATCCCTTGTTTTTTCGCGGCTTTTCTTAATTTTATTATTGCTTTTACTTCTATTTGGCGAATACGTTCTCTTGATATACTAAATCTTTCGCCAATTTCTTCCATTGTGTTCTCGCTTTCTTCGTTTATTCCAAACCTTAAACGAATTATTTTTTCCTCCCTTAATGATAAAATATTATCGCTGATCAACATGCGAATTTTTTGAGTTATTTCATTGTCTGCGATAATTGTTTCAAAAGGAACAATAGATAAATCAGCAACAATGCTTTCTAGTTCGTCTTTTTTTTCATCTCCAATTTTATATTTCAAAGATTTTGGCGGAAGAGGTATATCTTGTATCATTTCTGCTTTTTCTTTTGATAATCCTAACGATAAAGCAGCCTCTTCCATTGTTTTTATTTTTTTACCTTCTTTTTCTGCCCATAAAAGGGCTATTCTGCATCTTCTCTGAAGTTCCCACATTTTGTATGGCAATTCTATCACATTGCCTGCTCTGATTTCTCGCTGCATAGTTTGTTTTATTTCCCAATCAACATAAGTTGATAACCTGCCAAGCTTATAATAAAATGGATATATTGCTTTTATCAAGCCTATATTGCCTATCTGAATCAAGTCAATAATATCAAGAGAACCAGAAATATAATATTTAGCTTTGGTTTCCCATGCGATAGAATTTACCAAGCGAAGATTACTCGCTACCATTACATTTACTGCTTTTTTAATTTGAGCGATATATTCTTGGCAATTAACGCATACAGAAACAGCTTCTTCATCTTGATTATTTTCAAATATTTGGTTCAGCTTGTTTTCTATAACCTTGACAGTTTTTTGTCTTGGAACAATTCCGCAATAACAAATATTTTTTTTCTCCCTATCTTTTAATCTATTTTTTTCAAGATAAGTTTTTATCCTTCTAAATTCATTTTTTTCTGATTTTATTATTATTTCTATTAGCCTATTAAACGCTGTTCTCATCTCTGTGTTTATTTTTCTTTCATCTTCAACGGAAATACGTTCTATCTTTCCGATCTCACTTCTATATTTATTGAATGTTTGTTTATTAATATCCACGTATCGCCTGTTATTGCCATTATTTCCACTCATATTTTTCTCCTTAATATAATGTCATTTTAGATTATAGCCGAAGTATATTTTTAAAATTTTAAAGAGCAAATTTTTATTTTTTTAAATAGAATTTTCTTTTTTGATTGCTGAATTTTTCAATAGAATATCTTAACATCACCCTCGGCATTTTTTTATAATACTTGTTTAAAAATTCTTCTTCAACTTTTTGATTTCGTTTTCCAACTTCCCTTAACATCCAACCAACAGCTTTATGAACTAAATCATGTTCATCATTTAATAAAATTTTAGAAATTTTTAAAGTATCTTTGAAGTCATTATTTTTTATAAAAGCAAAAGTCGCTATAACCGCAATTCTTCTTTCCCATAAATTTCCAGATTTCGTGAGTTTGTATAAAATATTTTTATTTTTATCTAATAAAAATTCTCCGACAATTTTTGGAGCGGAAATATCAACCAGATCCCAATTATTAACATATTTTAAATTTTTCAGATAAAAATTAAATATTTTTTCTCTTTCAATCTCGAATTTTATCTTACTAAATCTATTAACAAGGATAACAAATCCAAGCCATCTATAATCGTGAATTTTATTGTTTGTTAATTGTTTTAATTCAGAATAACTTAAATTTTTAAATTTGCAAGCTATTTTTCTAATATCTCCCATTCTAACTCCAATAAAAATATCCCCCTCGCCATATTCATCTTTGCCTGTTTTAAAATATTTGGCAAGTTTTATAGCGTGAACGGGGCAAGAAAATTTTTTTAATTCTTTTTTAATTTTTTCTAAATCAGACATAAAATATTCTGTCATTCTGAATTTAATTCAGAATCTATATAATTATTCACAAATTATTGTTTTAATTACGCAAATTCTGGATAAATTTTGGAGTTTATCACGATGAATATCGGGGCTATCGCTTAAAAATTTTCCAGAATGACAAATAAAAAAACACGGATAATCTTATCTTTTTAAAACTGAAATAAACGCTTCTGTTGGAATATCAACTTTACCTTTGCCCATTGCCATCATTTTCTTTTTTCCTTTTTTCTGTTTTTCTAAAAGTTTTCTTTTTCTGGTCACATCTCCTCCATAAAGATTAGCAGTCACATCTTTTCGCATAGCAGACAGCCTTTCAGCCGCGATAATTTTTCCGCCAATAACAGCCTGAATTTTTATCACAAACATTTGTTTTGGAATTGAATTTTTTAAAGAATTAACAATCTGTTTCCCAACTTTGAACGCTTCGTCTTTATAAACAATTGATGATAGCGACTCTTCCATATCTTCCGCGATTAAAATATCCAATTTCACGACTTCTGTTTTTCTAAATTCTAAAAATTCATAATTTAACGAAGCATATCCTGACGACATACTTTTTAGTTTGTCATAAAAATCAACCAATAAAGAAGTCAAAGGAACCTCGTAATGAAGCACGGCTCGCGTTTCATCCAAATATTCCGTATTTTTATAAATTCCATGCCGTTCCTGAACCAAGCCCATAATCGCCCCTATATAATCTTTTGGCGTGACAATATCTAAATTCATAATCGGCTCTTCAACATATTCAATGCTTTCCTGTCTTGGCAATTCCTGCGGATTGCGGATTTCAACAACAACCCCATCTTTCTTTTTTACCCTGTATTTTACTGATGGCACTGTTATAATTAAATCTAAATTATATTCTCTTTTTAAACGTTCTTGCACAATATCCAGATGTAACATTCCCAAAAATCCGCAACGAAATCCATAGCCGAGCGCCGGCGAATGTTCTGGCTCATAAAAAAGCGCGGCGTCATTTAATTTCAGCCTGTCCATTGCTTCTCTTAATCTCGCGTAGTCGCTTCCTTCTTTGCAAAAAATGCCTGAAAAAACCATTGGTTTAACTTCTTTATATCCAGGCAGAGCGGGAATGTTTGAATTAGCAATTATTGTGTCACCGACCCTACAATCAGAAACGCTTTTAAATCCGGCTATAATATATCCTATTTCTCCAGCTGATAATTTATTTGCTTTTACTAAATGCGGTTTGAAATATCCAACTTCCAAAACTTCGCCATCTGTCATAGTTTTTGAAGTAATTATTTTATCGCCAGCTTTTATATTCCCGTCAACAATTCTGACATAAGCTATTACACCTTTATACTCGTCATAAACAGAATCAAAAATCAAAGCTTGCAAACCGTTTTTTTCTTTTTTAGGTGACGGCGTTTTTTCAATCACTTTTTCTAAAACTTCTTTTACTCCTTCGCCTGTTTTGGCTGACACTAATAAAATTTCTTTTTCATCGCATCCGATTAAATTTGTAATTTCTTTTTTAACTTTTTTAACATTGGCGGCTGGAAGATCAATTTTGTTTAATACAGGAATTATTTCCAGATTTTGTTCAATCGCCAGATAAAGATTTGCCAAAGTTTGCGCCTGTATTCCTTGTGTCGCGTCAACCAATAAAATCGCGCTTTCCACGGCCGCCAAAGACCGCGAAACTTCATAACTAAAATCAACATGCCCAGGCGTATCAATCAAGTTCAGAATAAAATTATTTCCCCCTTTGATAAAGGGGGTTGGGGGATTTTCAAGATTATATTCCATTCTAACTGGCTGAAGTTTAATAGTAATTCCCCTTTCTCTTTCCAAATCCATCTGGTCTAAAAGCTGTTCTTTCATTTTTCGTTTTTCAACTGTTCCCGTCAATTCCAAAAAACGGTCAGCCAATGTGGACTTACCGTGATCAATATGCGCGATAATGCAAAAATTTCTGATGTTGGTCATAGATTAATTATTAATTTTCATATTATACTCTTTTCCAAAAGCGTTCCATGGCAATTTGAATTTAAATTTTGGAAAATGATTAAGTATATTTTGAACATAAGTATTACTATTTGGACCTGTGGGAAAATATTTGTCACAAAAGGGATGATTCTCTTTGGAATTTTCTATAAAATCTAACATTCTTTTTGCGACAGATTTTTCATCTCCCTCTATATATCCTATCATCTTTGCTTTCCAACAATATCGTTTATAAAATGGAATAATTTCTATTCCGCTAAAACACGGAAAATAATTTAAATATAAATGCCCCCAGCTTAATTTATATTTACTTTTTCTAAATAAAACATCCCATCGTGAAATTTTTCCTTTTTTAACGCACACAAACCAAGGATACGCGGCAAAGGAAAAAGGAATATTACAAGGGAATACAAACAAAAAAACCTGATATTTATCTGTTTTAATTAATTTTTGAAAATCTTTTATTTTCATTTATAAATAAAATTATTTTCAAAAATAACATTATTATTACGCATAAAAATAAATTATTATTTTTTAAGATAATTTAATATCATACGGTAAATATGATAATCTTTGCTGTGTAAAATCAATCCATTTTTTAAAAACTTTGTCTTCAGGCGTTTGCAAATTTAATCTATAATAAACAGCCCGTCCTGCCTTGCGTTTTTTAAGCGTTTTATTTTCAACAGCTCTTTGCAAATAAGAAACAAATGTTTGTCTTGCGATTTTCTTTTTAGAAATTTTAAATAAAGTTTTAAATTGCAATTCACGCCGCCTGATTAATGGCTTAAGAACTAATTTAATTCTTGCGTCTTCAATCTTTTTTTCTAAAAATTCGCTTCTTTTAATTTCTAAACTTGTCTTAAGCACCGAAATAATTGATAAAACAACAGCCTCTAAAACAAAAGAAGTAAAATGATTTAGATTTTTTCTTTCTATTGAATAAAGCAAATATTTATAATATCTATCTTTTTGTTTGTGATAATAATATGATGTGCTATAAAGGTTTTTAGAATTAAGTCCTAAGCCACGGAACAAAATATGTTCTAAAATTCGGCAAACTCTTTTATTACCATTGTGAAAAGGATGAAGCGCGTAAAGCGCTGTATGAAATATTGCAACGCCGTTAATTGAATTATTGTCTTTGATCCAAGCTATAAGTTCTTTAACGCCGGCAGGTATCTTTTCATAAGACGGAGGTTTGTAACCCCAGACTCTGATTGTGTCATTGTCCCGCCATTTTCCTGATTTGTAAACAGTGAAACTAGGCAAATATTTATGAAATACATCCAGCCCTTGCGTCAACTGTGAATGAATATTTTTAATAAAATTAGGCGATAATTTTTCTATCTTAAATGGCTCCTGATTTAATTTTCTGAATGTTTTAGCAATATTAAAAAATTCTAATTTTTCATAATCTTTTTGAGTTAGCTTTTTTTTGTTTTTAATTTTCTTTCTGATAAAATCGTATTCATTATTTTGCAATACAAAATTATACACATCTTGGGCTTCTTTTAAGGTTAATGAAGACTCCTCAGCTTTAGAGATAGCAAAAGAAGCCAATAATTCATTTTTACTAATTAGATTTCTCTCAACTTCTGGATTCATAAATAGATGTTCATACTCTGATAATTCTTTATCCAATTTAACAACTTCTTCATCTTTAAACGGCAGCAGTTCGGGAACCAGCGCAAATTTTTTCAAAAAATCCTGAGAGAATGGATTTTTTATAGTTTTTTTATTCATATAATCAGTCTAAAATTGGTCTAACAATTAGTCTAATATTTAGTCTAATTTAAGTATATTAAAATTGTGAATAAAGTCAAATTTATTTCCCGCAACATTTTTTAAACTTCTTTCCGCTTCCGCATGGGCATGGATCATTTCGTCCGACTTTTGCGCCGTCTTTATTAATTGTTTTTTCTGGAACCATGTCTTTTGCATTTCTATTATCTGTTTCTTTTGCCATAACGCTACTGTTAAAACTATCGTTATTTCCTGTTTTTTGAGGAGCATTCATCCATGTATTGTCGGTATTCATTACAGCTGGCGCGAAATTTTGAACCAAACCGACTTTATAAATACTGTAGACAACTTGTCTTTGAATTAGATTTACCAATTCAGTAAACATTTTATAAGCTTCTTTTTTATATTCAACTAAAGGATCTCTCTGTCCATAACCGCGCAAACCTATTCCAGATCGAAGATGGTCAATCGCGTCAAGATGTTCAATCCATAAATTGTCAATCGCCCGCAATATTACTTCTTTTTCAATATTTTTAAAATTCAAATCAGCTTCTTTAATTTTTTGTTTCATTGTTTCATAATCCTGTTTTGCCAAATTTGTTAAATAATCTATTATTTTGCTTCTTAGCTCAATTTTATGGTTTCCATTTTTTTCTTTAACGGGAATTTTATCCAAACCAATTCTTTTTTCTTTTGGAAAAGGAAAAATCGTGTTTGCCACTTGATAAATTTCTTTTAAATTCCAATCGCTTGTATTTTCAGCAGCAGTATGAAACATCACAACTTGATCAATTTCGTTTTCTATCATATCAAAAATAAATTCATATAAAGAATTATATTTTTTTTCAACTTCCATCTCATCTCTAACTTTTTCATCTTGTTCATATAGAGCCAACGCTGTTTTTCTTTTTTTGTAAATCACTTCCCTGTGCTTGTTGATTACATCATCATATTCAACCAAATGCTTTCTAATATCAAAATTATTTCCTTCAACTTTTTTTTGCGCCTGCTCAATTGAACGCGATATCATTCTATTTTCAATAGGCATATCTTCTGGAAAATTCAGTTTTTCCATTATTCCTTTCATCCTTTCTCCGCCGAAAATTCTCATTAAATCGTCTTCCATTGAAACAAAAAATTGGGTTGAGCCGGCATCGCCCTGCCTGCCTGAACGTCCTCTTAATTGATTATCAATACGGCGGGATTCGTGCCGTTCAGTGCCGATAATATGCAAACCGCCGGCTTTAATAACTTTATCGTGCGCTGTTTTCCATTCTTTTTCGCTGTTAAAGTTGTCTTTTGCTCCGCCAAGAATAATATCAACTCCTCTTCCAGCCATATTAGTCGCGACTGTAACAGCTCCGACTTTTCCAGCGTCAGCGATAATTTTTGCCTCTCTTTCGTGATTTTTTGCGTTTAACAGCTCGCATCTAACTCCTTCTTTATTTAACATTTGCCCTAACTGTTCGTTCTTTTCAATTGAAATCGTACCAACCAAAACTGGCTGGCCTTTTTCATTACATTTTTTTATTTCTTCTATTACGGCTTTAAATTTTCCTTGTTCGTTTTTATATATTCTGTCTGACTTATCGATTCTAATCAATGTCTTATTTGTTGGAATTTCAACTACTTCTAATTTATAAATTTTACTGAACTCTTCAGCTTCAGTCAATGCTGTACCAGTCATTCCGCTTAATTTATTGTATAAGCGAAAATAATTTTGAAAAGTGACTGTTGCTAAAGTTATACTTTCTTGCTGAATTTTTAAATTTTCCTTTGCTTCAATGGCCTGATGCAGTCCTTCTGAATATCTCCTGCCAAACATTAAACGCCCTGTAAATTCATCAACTATAATTACCTCTCCGTCCTTAACAACATAATCTTTGTCTAATTTGAATAATGTCATTGCCTTTAACGCTTGCTCAATATGATGCACATCCCTGATTCCGCCAGATGTGTAAATATTATCAACGCCAAGCCATTTTTCCATTTTGTTGATTCCTTGTTCCGTTAAAGTCGCGGCATGCATTTTTTCATCAATGTTATAATCCTCGTCTTCTTGCAATCGTTTTACTAAATTAGAAAATTTATAATATTTTTCTGTTGATTCTTGCGCTGGAGCTGAAATTATTAAAGGCGTTCTGGCTTCGTCGATTAAGATGCTGTCAATTTCATCAACAATCGCGTAGTTTAATTCTCTCTGCGACATTTTATCTAAACTTTGCGCCATATTATCACGCAAATAGTCAAAACCATATTCATTATTAGTGCCATAGATAATGTCCGATTGGTAGGCTGTTTTTCTGTCAACTTCTTGCAAATAATCATCAGCGATTTCCACGCCTGTGTCTTTTTTCTCATCTTCTTCGTCTTTGGTTTCTTTGTATAAAAAAGCTTTTTCATGGATAATACATCCGACAGAAAGCCCAAGTAGATTATAAATTTGCCCCATCCAAGTCGCGTCTCTTTGCGAAAGATAATCATTAACTGTAATAGCGTGCGCGCTTCTACCTGTTAAAGCGTTAAGATAAATTGGCAAAGTGGCTGTTAATGTTTTTCCTTCTCCTGTTTTCATTTCTGCTATTTCTCCGCGATGGAGAACAATCCCGCCCATCAGCTGGCAGTCAAAATGCCTTTGTCCTAATGTTCTTTTAGCGGCTTCTCTGACCAGAGCAAAAGCGTTTGGCAAAATTTTGTTTAAAATTTCATTTTCTTCTTCTTTGTTTTTTGCTTGTTTGATCTCTTTTTTAAATTCAGCTGTTTTTTCTTTTAAAGCGCTGTCAGAAAATTTTTCGTATGCTTCTTCTAATCCATTAATTTCAGAAACTATTAATTCCAACTCTTTAATAATTTTTTTATTGCTATTTCCAAAAAGTTTGTCTATTAAAAACATAAAA
>JAYEJU010000004.1 GCA_034660655.1 Patescibacteria group bacterium
AATTCTTATGTCTATGGAAATTATCCAATCAATGCTATAATAAAAGCAATCAAACTTGGAGGCAAAACAGTTCATCCAAGCATTCCATATTCCGCGTGGCAAAACGCGAAAGATTATGTTGATTATATTGATAAAAAATAATTAACGGATTAACGGATTATGAATTAACGGATGGCTCCCACATTTGAAAAAGAGCCTGTTCCATTGAATGGCGGGAGGGACTAATGGGGATTTTGTAATTAAAAATTTTATAATAATAAGGGGCTTATTAATCTTCTAGAACAGAAAATCAATAAAATAAGTTAAATTAGCTCATTAAAATTCTAATAATTTTGCTTGTTAATTCGTCGTGATTCAGTTCTCTGTTATTATGCCTGAATTCCATTTTTTTTAAATAGTAAATCCAGTTTTTCTTTTTAATTCCTTTATATGATTGCATATTAACTTTTGATAATCCTCAAAATTCTTCCATGCCGTTAATGTGAACTTTTCCAGAAACATATTTTTTTTTGCCATGATCAATCGACGAGTGAATATAATCAAGTCCTGCTAATCAAGCATGTCTTTTCCATTTGTCAGAGTAGACTTTACTTTTAATCTCAATTTTACTTTTGATAATAGGCTCTAATTGATTTTTTCAGTATCAGGGATGGGAACTAAAAATATTTAAAAATATTTATGGTTATAATCCAACAAGCGCTATTGATTGGGATATTATAAGAGCAATTGCGTATTCTGGAGCGACAAGATAAAATATAATTTATTTCCAATAGTTTGCTTTTTGTAAAGGAGAATAAGTCAAAAATAAAATTGTGATTTTTTTAGATCAAATCTATGGAAATTTTTTCTTATGTTTTTTTTCGTAACGCGATTATCATAGGTATGTTTGCAAGCGTCGCCTGTGGAATAATTGGGTCTTTTGTTGTTGTAAAAAGAATTTCGTTTATTAGCGGAAGTATAGCGCATTCTTCTTTCGGCGGAATAGGACTGGCTTATTTTTTAGGATTTAATCCAATTATTGGAGCTATTGTTTTCAGTATTTTATCCGCGTTAGGAATTGGAGTTATAAGTGAAAAATTTAAAGCGCGGGAAGATTCTATGATAGGGGCGATGTGGTCTTTAGGAATGGCAATCGGGTTGGCGTTTATTTATTTAACTCCTGGGTATAGCGCGGATCTGTTTAGTTATCTTTTTGGAAATATTTTAATGGCGACTAATATTGATTTAATATTAGCGATTATTTTGGATCTGTTCATAATTATCAGCGTTATTGCTTTTTACAGATGGTTTGTCGCTATTATTTTTGATAAAGAGTTTGCAACTGTCACAAATATAGCTGTTTTTCCTATTTATCTGTTTTTGCTTTGTTTAATCGCGTTAACAGTCGTGGTTTTGATTAGAATTGTTGGAGTGATCTTAGTGATTGCTTTACTTGTTTTGCCTTCCGCAACAGCTCAAATTTTTAATAAAAATTTTAAAAAGATTATTTTGTGGTCAATTTTATTTGGAAATCTTTTTACTATTTCAGGAATATTTTTATCTTATTTTTTCAATATGCCGTCAGGACCGGCGATTGTTTTTGTTTCCAGTTTTGTTTATATTATGTTTTTACTTTTAGACAAGTTTTTTAAAACAACTTATAATTTTAATTTAAAATGAAATTAAAAAGCATTAAAGATATTAAAAATTTAAAATCAAAACGTATTATAGTTCGTGTTGGTTTTAATGTTCCATTAAATAAAAATAAAATAATTGATGATCGAAAAATACAATCAGTATTGCCAACAATAAATTATTTAATTGAAAAAAACGCAAAAGTAATTTTAATTAGCCATTTAGGAAGACCAGACAAAAATCAAAAATCAAAAATCAAAAATCAAAATAATGGATTACATTTTAAAATAAATAAAGATGAAGAATTTAGTTTAAAGCCAATTGCAAAAAGATTAGAAAAGTTATTAAATAAAAAAGTTAAGTTTATTTCAGATTGCGTTGGAGAAAAAGTTGAAAAAGAAATTAGCAAAATGAAAGACAAAGAAATTATTTTATTGGAAAACCTTAGATTTTACAAAGAAGAAGAAAAGAACAGTAAAATTTTTGCAAAGAGCCTGTCAAAATTCGGAGATATTTATATTAACGAAGCTTTTTCTGTTTCTCATCGCAATCATGCTTCTGTTTCCGCGATAACAAAATTTTTGCCAAGTTTCGCTGGGTTTTTGTTAGAGGCTGAAGTTTTTAATTTGTTGAAACAGCTTAAAAATCCGCAAAGACCTTACATAATTTTATTAGGAGGGGCAAAACTTTCCACAAAAATTAAATTAATAGAAATTTTAGGCAAGAAAGCTGATAAAATTTTGATTGGCGGAGCAATAGCTAATGTTTTTTTAAAAGCAAAGGGCTATGAAATAGGCAAGTCTTTAGCAGAAAAAAATATGATAATTCAAGCTAAGGCAATGTTAAAAAAAAGGAATTTAAGCAAAAAATTTTTGTTGCCAACAGATGTTGTTATTGGAAAATCAATTAATAAAGCGGAAAGAGTGGAGCTTAAGAAAGTGGAGGGTATCCAAAATAATGATATTATTTTAGATATAGGTGTAGAAACGGTTTACGCTTATTCGCAAATTTTAAAGAAAGCTAAAACTATTTTATGGAACGGACCAATGGGAAAATTTGAATTTAAACAGTTTAGCCATGGCAGTTTAATGTTGGCAAGAGTAATTGCTTCCGTGTCTTCTGATAGAGTTTTTTCAGTTTGTGGAGGAGGGGAAACAGCGGAAATTTTAGATTTAACTAAAATGGAAAAATTTGTCAGCTGGGTGTCAACTGGCGGAGGGGCAATGCTGTCGTTTTTAGCAAATGAAGAAATGCCGGGGATAGAACCGCTGAAAGAGTTAAAAGTCAAAAGCAATTAAACATTTAAGTCATTAGTCATTCATTTCAAATTAAAAATTAACTATATAACTATATTATTTATGTCTAAATTTACCATTAAAAAAATTTCTGGACGCGAGATTTTAGATTCTCGCGGCAATCCAACAATTGAAACAAAAGTTATTTTAGAAAATAACATTATTGCGAAAGCCAGTGTTCCATCTGGAGCGTCAACAGGAGTCCACGAAGCCTATGAAATGCGCGATAAAGAAAAGCGTTATAATGGTTTGGGTGTTTTAAAAGCAATTAAAAATATCAACACTAAAATTAATAATTCTTTGGAAGGTTGCGATGTTCGTTTTATTGAAAAGATTGATAAAAAAATGATTGCGCTAGATGGAACTAAAAATAAAAAAAGGTTAGGAGCTAACGCGATTTTAGGCGTGTCTTTGGCTTGTTGCCGCGCTGGCTCAGTTGCTAAAAAACAACCTTTATACAAATATATTACTGAAAGCTATAAATTAAATAATAAATACAAATTGCCAATCCCAACTTCTAATATTTTTAATGGCGGAAAACATGCTGACACAAATTTAGATTTTCAAGAATTTATGATTACGCCTATCGCAAAAAATAAAAAAATGGAAAAAAGAATTTTTTCAAAGCAGATCCGAATGTGTTCAGAAATTTTTCATGAGCTTGGCAATATTTTAAAAAAAAGAGGGCTTGATACGGATGTTGGCAATGAAGGGGGATATGCTCCTGATATTTATTCAAGTATACAAGGATTGGATTTGATAATGGCTGCGATTGTTAACGCTGGTTACGCGTTAGGGATAGATGTCGGAATTTCTATTGATGTTGGCTCTTCTGTTTTATATGACAATGAAAAGAGGAAATATATTTTTAAATTAGATCAATCAATATTCACAAATTCTACTTTAATCGGGCTTTACTACGAATGGTTAAGAAAATATCCTATTATTTTTATAGAAGATGGATTAGCAGAAGACGATTGGGAGGGGTGGAAAGAATTAACAGAAGTTTTAGGTAAAAATATTATTTTAGTCGGTGATGATTTATTTGCCACAAATATTAAAAGGCTTAAAAAAGGCATAAAACAAAATATAGCTAACGCGATTTTAATTAAGCCTAATCAGATAGGGACATTGACTGAAACTATTGAATGTATTAAATTTGCTAAAAGTGCTAATTATAAAATTATTGTTTCCCATCGCAGTGGTGAAACCAATGATGATTTTATTTCTGATTTAGCTGTTGCTGTTAACGCGGATTATATAAAAGCGGGAGCTCCCAACCGTGGAGAGCGAGTGGCTAAATATAATAGGTTGCTGGGAATAGAAGAAGAATTATATGTTGTTGGGTAATTCATTTTGACAAAATAATTTAATAATATATACTGTAAGTAAGAATAATTATTACTTATAGATTATATTATAAAAATGGATAATCTTTTATTAAAACTTTATCAATCGTCCAAAACTATTTTAACAACAAAAGAGATTGCTTTGTTGTGGAAAGAGAGAAACAAAGATAATCTTAAAAGCAAAATTTTTTATTATGTCAAAAAAGGCTGGCTTATCAGATTAAGAAAAGGGATTTTTGCTAAAAACAAAAAGTATAATCTTAAAGAATTATCAGTAAGTATTTATACGCCGTCATATATCAGTTTTGAAACTGTTTTGCGGGAGGAAGGAATTATTTTTCAGCATCATAACGCTACTTTTGTCGCTAGTTATCTTTCCAAAGAAATACTATGCGGAAAAAATAAAATTATTTTTCGTAAATTAAAAGACGCAGTTTTGATAAACCAAAATGGCATAATTAATAAAAATAATTTTTGCCAAGCAAGCAAAGAACGAGCTTTTTTAGATATGATTTATTTGTTTAAAAATTATCATTTTGATAATTTAGACAGTTTGAACTGGAAAAAATGTTTTGAATTGACAAAAATTTATCACAATAAAGAATTAGTTAAAAGATTGCAAAAATATCATCAAAATGCTTAATAAAGAAAAACATCAATTAATAATGACTAGAATTCTCAAGGATATTTACAGCGATGTTGAGATTTCTTCTTTTTTAGGATTTAAAGGCGGAACAGCGGCATGTCTATTCTATAATTTACCTCGTTTTTCTGTTGACTTAGATTTTGATTTGATAAATAATTTTAGAGATTCAACCAAAATTAAAAATCCGGTTTTTTTGAAAGTTGAAAATATTCTAAAAAAATATGGAACAATAAAAGAAAAGCAAATCAAGCGCTGGACAATTTTTTTTCTTTTGTCTTATGGAGATACAGACCATAATATTAAAATAGAAATTTCTACTCGCCAACATAATAATCAGTATGAGATTAAAGAATATTTAGGCATTGCAATCTTAGTTGCTAAAAAAGAAACTCTTTTCGCTAATAAGTTAGTTGCTTTAATCAACAGAAAAAATATCGCTATGCGTGATGTTTATGATATTTGTTTTTTCGCGCGAAACAATTGGGATATTGACGAACAAATAATTTTTTTTTGGACTGATAAAAAGTTAAAAAGTTATCTTGGCGAGTGCGTCAAAAAATTGGAAAAAATCAGCGACAGAATGATACTGCAAGGATTAGGCGAAGTTTTAAAAGATAAAGATAAAATATGGGCAAAGGAAAATTTAAAAAAAGAAACAATTTTTCTTTTAAAAAATTATCAAAAAAGTTTGAAATAATTTTTATAGAGTAAAATAATTAAAATAATAGAGATATTTTTATGTACAATAAAAATAAAAATTTACCTTTAGTTTTATTAATTTTAGACGGCTGGGGTTTATGTAATATTAAAAAAGGCAATGCAATAGCTTTGGCAAAAACTCCTGTTTTAGATAAAATATATAAAAATTATCCAAACACAAAATTGTGCGCGCATGGAGAGTGTGTTGGTTTATTAAAAAACCAAGATGGCAATTCAGAAGCAGGTCATATGAATATTGGAGCTGGCAGGATTGTTGAGCAAGAAACAGTATATATATCCAAGTGTATTAGCGACGGCACTTTTTTTCAAAATTCAGCTTTCAGGCACATGGTCGCGCATGTTAAAAAAAACAGATCAAATTTGCATATTATGGGGTTGCTTTCAACCAGTGATAGCGCCCATTCCAATCCAGATCATTTGATAGCGATTTTAACTTTGGCGCATTCAAAAAAAGTTAAAGTTTTTTTGCATCTTTTTACGGACGGAAGAGATAGTCATCAATATTCAGCGATAAAATTATTAGAAA
>JAYEJU010000005.1 GCA_034660655.1 Patescibacteria group bacterium
GATACTGAAATAATCTTAAAACTGACAAATTTATACATTTTCACTCTGAGAACCATTATAAAATGATTTTCAAGGTAAAGATTTATAAATCAGAAAGCTGTTTTTGAATAAAATCAGCAGAGCCTAATTCGTTTCATTGACGCTAAACTGTAGCAAAATAATAAAAATAAAACAACAAAAGTTGATTTAAAACCTTATAAATTAGAATTAACTAAGTGTGAATTATCTTCGTGGACTTGAACATCATTCTCTCTTTTTTTGCTTTTATTTACATAATTTCTTAATAATACTCCATAAAATTTTATGGATTTGTTCAATACTTAAATTCGCGTTTATTTTTTTCCAACCGTATTTTTTTCCAAACTTTAAATGCGCTAAACGAACTTTTTTAGTTAAATTTTCGTCAGTCTCGTGTTTGTGATTTTTTTCAACAGCTTCATTAAATCTCTCCCCATCAAACAATATTGATGAATCCTCTTTTAAAAGACGCGAATTTATTTTTTCTAAAAATTTTTGGTCTACACCAGCGCCAACGCCCCAAGCAAGACCTGTGCCAATATAATCTTCCGCGATTATATTGATGCCTTGTTTTAATTTTTGTTTTAAAATCGGTTCAAATTGAGTTCTATTTAAAACATAAATAATTTGAGCTTCTTTTGGGCTAATATCATAACTGTTTTTCTGCCGTAAAAAATTATTTAAAATTTTTCCTGACGACTCTAAATCATATATCGGATATTTCAAATATTCCGCTTTTATATTTTCTTTATTTAATTTTTCAACCAATAATTTTGCCTGAGTTGTTTTGCCTAAATTATTTATGCCGTATAAAACAATAAATTTTCCTTGTTTTTTCATAATAATTATCGGTTATCGCCTTCTCCATGTAATTTATTTCTTGTTTTTCTTAATTTTAATTTTCTAATATTACAATCAGCGATTTTATTTAAAGACAATTTTAATTCTGTGGCTAATTGCGCGACATACCATAAAACATCGCCTAATTCTTTTTGAATTTCTTTTTTTGTTTGTTCGTCAATTTTTCCATTTTTATCTCTAATCACTTTTTTAATTTTTTCAGCAACCTCGCCCGCTTCTCCAGTTAGTCCTAAAACAGGATAAATAAAATTTTTACCTTGGTTAGGATAAATAGCTGTTGAACGGGATTTTTTTTGATATTGATTAAAATCCATATTATATTATTTTTTCAATCAATTTATATAATTCTTCAAAACTATTATTATTATCCATCCTAATGTCAGCTCGTTCTCCAACTTTGCCAATTTCAATTTCAGATTCTTGTCTATTTTCTTTTTTAAAATCATCAAATGTTTTTGTTTTATCTCCAGAATTTTCAGATCTTTTTATAACGCGTTTATACCTTTTTTCAATATCAGCAATTATATAAACAAGTTTAAATCCTTTAATTTTTTTTAAATATTTAATATCAGCAAATCGCCTGACACCGTCAACAATAATAATTTTATGTTGATCATTCTTTACATCTTTCGCGATTACTTTTGCTAAAATATCCTGTTCAAAATTTTCTCTTAATATTGTAGAAAGCTTTTGCATATTCTCTCTATTAATTTCTTTATGCAATCTGTCTAAAATATCTCTTAAAATAGTGGAAAAACGATGATAACCCACATCGTATTTTTGAGATAAATAATTATATATTGTTCCTTTTCCGCTTGCAATTTCGCCAATAAGTCCTATAATTATTTTTTTATTTGCCATAAATATTTTAATTATTTTTTTCTTTAATATCTTGCAAACCTCTTCTTATATCCCAATTATCAAGATCCATATCAGAATGCAAAATTAAATTTGGAAATTCTTTTTTAATGGCTTGATGCATTTTATGAGCAATTTTTCTAAGAGTGGGGTGAACTAATTTTCCAGAACGCAATTCTATTGTATAAATTGTCGCTGGTAAACCATAAGAAACTTTGCAAGCGACATTAAATCCCATAGCTATATAATATTGTTTTATTTCCAAAGAGGCGTCTAAATTATCTATATTTTTTATTTGCGCGCTTATTAATTTTTGAGCTTTCTTTTTTAAATTTTCTGGCAATTGTTCTAAATACCACTGATTAAATCCTATTTTTGTTGTTAATAATGGCATTCTGCAAATTCCGTTTCTGTGCCTTTGGATATCTCGAAAAGATCCAAAATCAAGAAAAAAATTAAAAGTAATATTTCCAAGCTCTGCTAAAAAAACAGGAAGATTTGTTTTTATTGGTCTTGTTTTTATAATGTCTTCATATTGATTAAGTTCTGTTATAGATATATTTGTTTTATAAAAAAAATCGTTTTCAATATTTTGAGGATTATAATAATTATATTTAGCTACAATTTTTTCTCTATATTTTTCTTGGCTTTCATAAAATTTATGGCTAAAACTATGAGAATATTTTTCTTTTAATTTAAAAAGAGCTATTTCAGTTATTTTTCTTACTTCTACTAATGGATGATGTTTTAATAATGATAATTTATCCCAAGCTTGTCTTAAATTTGTATGCCAACTCAATTGCGTTGTTATTCCAGCTGGCAAAAATCCTCTCATAATATCAAAACTTCTCGCGTCAATGGCTTTTAAATAAACTGATTCATCTTCGTCTTTTTTGCGCGGATATTTTTTAATCAAATGTCTCTTAAGTTCTTCTTGATTATTAATATAAAATTCCATCCATTTGTCTAAAATTTCTTTTGATTTTTCTGTTTTTAAAGGATTAACAATCGGTTGAGCTGACATATCAATATATCTTGTGCTTGTTTCTTGTCCCGCGTATAATTGCCAATCTTGAATTGCTTTATCAGCCAGCATACTCACGCCTTCAATAAAAATTGTCGCACTTCCGCAATCAGCAATACTTGAATGTCCATAACCTACATAAAATTTTTCCATAAATTTACCGGATCCAGATTCTTTTACTTTTCGAACATGATCTTCAACGCTTTTTGGACTGCGGGAATAAAGTGCTTGCATCATTGCTATATCTTCTGGGGAAAATTCGTCATAAATAAATATTTTTGCCATAATCTTAAAATTAAAATTAATCATTTTCCATTTTTATCTGGTTTCATATTATCATAAGTAGTCATTTTATCGCTTAAAAGTTCATATTTTACTTTTGCTTCCACAAAAATTTCTTTACTTCTGTTTCCAGCATGATAATCTTGCGCGCATACAACTCTTTTAATTCCCGTATTAATAATCATTTTAGCGCATGTATAACAAGGTGTCATTTTACAATATAAAGTGGAGCCATTTAAAGCAATACCAAATCTGGCTGCTTGGCAAATCGCGTTTTGTTCCGCATGGGTTGTTCTTATACAATGCATTGATTCCTGTCCATCCTTGTGTTTTACAGTATGCATTTCATGTCCGACTTCATCGCAATGAGAAATTCCTGTGGGAGATCCAACATAACCTGTAGAAATAATTCTTTTGTCTAAAGTTATTACACATCCAGCCTTGCCCCTATCGCATGTTCCGCGAGCCCCGACCATTTCTACAATTTGCATAAAATATTCGTCCCAACTAAGGCGAATATGGTTTTGATTTTTGTTCATAAAAAAAAATAAAATAAAAATTTGATTAAACTTGCTTTATATTACCAAACAAAAATAAAAAAGGCAAACAAGGACGCGCTATAACATTTTAACATATAAACACTTTAACATTTAAACAATAAAATATTAAAAAATTTACAAAATATCAAGGCAGACACTTGGCGCAGTAAGATCTGAACAGTTTTGTGCTTAAATACCTGTCGCCTCTGTCAGGCAATACAGTAACAATTATTCCTTTTTTCATTTTACTGGCGATTTTTAAAGCCCCGGAAACAGCGGCGCCACTGGAAATTCCAACAAATAAACCTTCTTTCCTGGCAAGCGCCCGCGCTGTTTTAAACGCTTCTTCATCTTCAACAATAATTTTTTCATCTAATTCTTCTCGCTTGTAAATTTTTGGAACAATTGACTCTTCCATATTTTTAAGCCCCTGGATTGAATGATTTTTTGCCGGCTCAATCCCGATAATTTTAATTTTTGGATTTTTCTTTTTTAAATATCTGCCAACTCCTATAATAGTCCCGCCAGTTCCAATACCAGCAGTAAATACATTAACTTGTTTGTTAGTTTGCGAAAAAATTTCAGGTCCTGTTGTTTCATAATGCGCTAAAACACAATTTTCATTTTTATATTGGTTTGGCATATAATATTTTTCAGGATTTTTTTTAACAATCTGAAGCGCTTTTTTTATTGAAACATCTATTTGATGTTTTCCTTTTGTCAATATAACTTCAGCGCCAAACGCCTCCAATGTTCTGCGTCTTTCTGAGCTCACGCATTCCGGCATAACAAGTTTTACCTTATATCCTTTGACCGCGCAAATCATTGCTATGGCGATTCCTGTATTGCCGGAAGTCGGCTCAACAATTGTTTTATGTTTTGTTAGTTCGCCTGTTTTTTCGGCTTTTTTTATCATATAATAAGCAGACCTGTCTTTAATTGAACCGCTTGGATTAGCGCCTTCAAATTTACAAAATATTTTTACATTTTTATTTTTGTTGATATTAATCAATTCAATCAGCGGAGTATTGCCAATAGCGTTTAATAGATTGTATTTTCCTTTTTCCATAAAATATTAATAATATTGTCTTATTATTCTAAAATAATAAAATAATTTGGTCAATGCGTAAGGATAAATCGCGGCCTATCCCTACTGAACACTAAACATTGATGAATTCATAAATTGTTGTGAAAAAAGCGCGGTCGCACCTGTTTTACAACAATCCATTTTTTTCAACTGTTGTAAAAAAAAGCGCGGTCGCATCATTTTTACAACAGTTTGAAATTTAAAATAAAAGAAGGGCGCAAAATTTTGCGCCCCTGTGAATTTTTAAAACGCCTATTCTAATTTTTTAATTTTGCGTATTTTATCTCCTTTTCCAATCCCTAACTTCCAACAATCCTCTCCCTTTGTCTTTAATAACTAATTTTTGCTTAGATCTCCAGCCGTATTTGTCTATAATTTCCTTTGGAATATTCAAAGAATAGCTATAAGAGCTATTTTTGGCCAATTTTCTAATACTTCTCATAATAATAAATATTATTTTTTAGATGCATCTATAAAGGCATCTATAGATGCCTTTATTATAGTATAATTTTATTGATTCTGCCATAAAATTAAATATGGATTTATTTTTATTCAACAGCAGAGATTGATTTAAAGCCTATCCTTACAAATCTATATATATCAACTTTTGAATTTTGTTATAATATTTTATGCCAATATCTATTTCTTATTTGTCATTTTTTTATTAAAACATTTCTTTGACCAGTTTTTGTCACGGGTCCAACTATTCCATTTTTCTCTAATGAATCCATTAAACGAGACGCTTTATTATAACCAACTCTTAATTTTCTTTGTAAAAATGATATACTTGCTTTTTGGGCTTCGATTACATTTTTTTTAGCTTCCTTTAATAACTCGTCATCTTCTCTCATATCAACTGGCTCTATCTTCACAAGTCCGTTATTCCATTGCAAAAGTTTTCTTATTTTTATTATTTCCAATAAAAACAATAAAAATATAATTGCGATAATTGTTAAAATAATTTCTGTATACATATTTTTAAATGCAATTATTAAATGATAATTAAATTAAATTTTCCCTCTTTTATTTCTATTTTTATGAATTTGCCTATGTTTCGCTTTAGTCACAATCTGTGTGTTTTTCTTTATTGTCTTTCCACCTATTGCAACTGGCTTTAAATGACGCAAAATTAAGTGTAAAAAAAATTGCGAGTAATATATCAAATTCCGAGCGGTAATTGGCTTGATTTATTACTTA
>JAYEJU010000006.1 GCA_034660655.1 Patescibacteria group bacterium
AGGCGGATAATTTTTTGCCAGGAGATATTAAAATTGGAGAAGCAGAAGTGATTAATAATACCGGAGGAAGCAAAAGAATTGCCACTGAAGCGATTAACTATCCTAAAAATATTGCCGGACTTATTCCAAGCAATGATTTATCGCGAGCCATGACAATTATTATTAAAGAGAAAGACGGCAATGATATTTACGGCGGTAATTCAGGAACTGGAGAAAAAACACTTTATAATTTTTATAAAAACGGGGAAACTTATCTTTCTGATGTTGGCGGAAGCAAAGATTCAAAAATATTTCAATTTATAATTTCTTTTCCAGATGATAAGGGAGATGATTGGCGGGAAACAGAAACTAATTTTGATATCATCGTTGGATTTCAAGGCAAAGAAGGCGAAATAACTCCGCCGGGTACTGATCCTGGGGGCGGAAGCGGAGCAGGGGTGTTGCCAGGCCTGATTATCAAATATGAAAGCGCCTATGATACTGGCGATACTTGGGCGAAAATAAAATGGTGGACTAGTTATAACGCGACAAGCAGAGTAATTTATTGCAAGAAAAGTGAAAACTGTGCTTTAAATTTAAGTGATAATAGCGGTGCTACTCCATTATACGGATTTACAAATACTACAAGCGAAGAAAATACTCCCGCCAGTCAAAACGGAGTTCTTTATAGAGAAATGACATTGATAGGGCTTAAATTAGGCACCATTTATGAATATCGTTGTATTTCCCACGCGTCGCCTCCGACAATCAGCCGTATTCATACTTTTACGACTTTGGCTTTGGCAAAAACTGATGAAACAAGCGAACCATTAAATAATCCTGTTGAAGAAAATTCTCAAAATATTTATAATAAAAATAAGCCTGTCGCGGAGAATAAAAATATTCCAAAAACGCAAGAGCAGGATAGTAAAAAACAAGCTGAAAATAACGGGCAGCCAAAAGGAAACATAATCGCAAAATCTTTGCGAAAAATAGCTGACAGCGCAAAAGATATAACAGGCGCTGTTTTAGGAGAAAAAAAGTTTTTAAACAGCAATACAGAGAACAGTAAATTTTCAGACAATGCGGAAAACACGAACAAAAATCAGGACACGCCTGATCATGCGTCAAAAAAACAACATACTATTGCTTTTTTTATTATTTTGTTTATAATTATAACAGTTTTGATTTATACGATTAACAAAATAAAAAATAAAAAGGAGCAGGGAGATGCCTTTAAAAATTGAATTTTGGTCTTTAATTTCAATCGGAATAATGTTGATATTGTGCGGAATAAAATTTTTATTTGAAGCAAAATCATTTTGGGTCTATTTTACGATTGTGACAACCACAACCATTCTGATAACCGTTGTATTCATTTTTTTAATTGAATATTTTAATACTATATTTTTGAAAAAGAATAGTGTTAAAAAGCATGACATTAAAAAAGAATAATAAAAAATAAAAAAATAGAAAGCATAGCGTGAAGTTGTGCTTTTTTTATTTGACATTTTTTTAAAAAGCAGTATATTAAAACCAATATGAATATTTTTAAAGGCATAACAATTTTATTAAGTATTATTTTAATCGCTATTATTAGCGAATTTTCACCATGCCTTTGAAGATGTAAATAAATATAGAAATAAAAATAAAAAGCAGATCATCTTCAAGGGAAGATGATTTTTTTGTTCTTTAACAAAAAGGCTTATTGCCTAATAAATTAGAAAGATTTATACTAAAAGTATAATAATTAAAAAGGAGGTAGTATGAGCAAAAAAATTGAAATTTTTGACACAACTCTTAGGGATGGAACTCAAGCCGAGGATTTTAATCTTTCTGTTGAGGATAAAATCCGCATCACTTTAAAATTGGACGAACTTGGCGTGGACTATATTGAGGGAGGATGGCCAGGTTCTAATCAAAAAGATGAAGAGTATTTTCGCGAAATTCAGAATTATCAGCTTAATCACAGCAAGATAGTTGCTTTTGGCAGCACTCATCATGCTGGGCAACAGGCGCATAAAGATCCAAATCTTAAGGCATTAGTAAAAGCTAAAACGCCAGTCATTATTATATTTGGCAAAACCTGGGATTTTCACGTAAAAGATGTTTTGAGAATTTCTTTGGAAAGAAATTTAGAATTGATAAGGGATTCACTCCTTTGGCTTAAGGAAAGCAAAAAAACTTTGTTTTACGATGCCGAGCATTTTTTTGACGGCTATAAAGCAAATCCTGAATATGCCATCAAAACTTTACAAAGCGCGTTAGACGGCGGAGCAGAATGTTTAATTCTCTGTGATACAAATGGCGGAACAATGCCTTGGGAAATCACGAAAATTGTCAAGGAAGTTCGTGAAAAAATTAGCAATGAAGTTAAATTAGGAATTCATTGTCATAATGATTCTGAATCTGCGGTAATTAATTCTTTAACAGCGGTTAAAGCGGGAATAACCCAAGTTCAAGGGACAATAAACGGCTTTGGCGAAAGATGCGGAAACGCTAATCTTTGCTCTGTAATCCCAAATCTTGTTTTAAAAATGGGATATGATTGTAAGGCCGGAAAAAACTTGGATGAGCTTACAGGACTGTCTAGATTTGTGAGTGAAATTGCCAATTTAGCGCCATCAAGACATCAACCTTATGTTGGACAAAGCGCTTTCGCGCATAAAGGCGGGATTCATGCAAGCGCTGTTCAACGAAATCCTAAATCTTATGAGCATATAGAGCCTGAACTTGTTGGAAATATCCAACGAATTTTGATTTCAGAACTTGCAGGAAAAAGCAATGTCCTTGCGAAAGCCAAAGAGTTTGGCGTTGATTTAAAAAGTAGTGATCCTGTCGCGCTTGATATCGTGAATCAGCTTAAAAGATTAGAAGCTGAAGGTTTTCAGTTTGAAAATGCTGAAGCAAGTTTTGAACTTCTAATGCGGGAAGCCACAACAGGCATACGCCATTTTTTTGAAACTCTTGATTTTAGCATAATTTCCCAAAGAAGAAAAAAAGATGATTGTTCTAAATCAGAAGCAGTAATAAAAATTGGCGTTGGAGGAAATGTTGAACATACAGCAGCGGAAGGAGAAGGTCCAGTAAATGCTTTAGATAATGCTTTTAAAAAAGCCTTATTAAAATTTTATCCTCAAATAGAGAAAATGTCATTAAAAGAATTCAAAGTCAGAAATCTTTCCAGTGATGGGACTAAATCACAGGTCAGGGTTTTAATAAGATTTTATGATGGGCATAAATATTGGGGAACAGTTGGTGTTTCTCATGACCTTATTGAAGCCAGCTGGCAAGCGTTAGTTGACGCTTATCGTTACGGACTGATGATAGACGCAAACGGAAAAACAGAATAGTTCACATTTTAAAAAAGGGACTCGTCGTCGTTCCCCTCTTTGGAAAAAAGGGGTCAGGGGAGATTTTAAAATAAAAATTATAATTTAAAAATCCTCCAGCCTCCTTTGTCAAAGAAGGACTAATTTAAAAAAGAGGACTAATTATAATTCAAAATAACAACAACCCCTGCGATTTTCGACAGGGGTTGACTTTTTTATAATGAAATATATAATTTAAGTAATATGAAAATCTTAACAAAAAATTTGAGATTAAACTTACTACCTTTGTTACCGTTAAAAAATGGGCGATTTTCATATTTTGTGATATAAAAAATAAAAGTCATAAAAACAAAAATGAAAATCGCTTGTCAAAGCGGTTTTTTTGCTCTTTAACAACTAAATATTAGGGGGAAAATAAAATGCTAATTAAAGACAAAAAAGGATTTGTTGGCATAAAACTCGGAAGTAGAACATTGGTTAATGGCAAAAAAATAAACGAAAAATTTATCTCATCTGTTTGCGAGCAAAATCTTGCTTTGCAAAAAATCGGATATGATTCGTTTTTGGTAAGTTCTGGAGCTATTGCCAGCGCTTCTTATTTTGGTTTTTCATCAAGCCTTCGGGCTGTTGTGGGGCAAAATAGATTGATGTCTGTTTATGAAAAATTTTTTAACAAATTTAAAATTAAAATTGGTCAGTTGCTTTTAACTGATGATGATTTTGAACAAAGGCGTTTTAACATAAAATGGATTTTATTGGAAGCTTTTATCAATAAAGTTATTTTAATTATAAACGCTAATGATGGAATTTGGAAAGGGGAAATCAAAGCTCTTAAAAAATGCGCTGATAATGACATTTTGTTTTTAAACGTTTGTAAAATTATTCGTCCTAAAATGGCGGTTATTGGGATTACAGAACAAGGACTTTTAAATCCAAAAGGGAATATTGTTTCAATAGTTAATAATGAAAATTTTTTACAGGCGTTAAGTTATACTAATGGCAAAAACAGTTTTGGCAGAGGAGGAATGAAACCTAAAGTAGAAGTGGCTCATAAATTAGCAAATATGGGAATAAAAACAGTTTTAGCTCCAGCGCGAGAGCCAGATTTTATTCTTCGCGCTATTAAAGGCGAAAAAAATTTCGGCACAACTTTTATTTAAGGAGGGGAAAATGGAGAAAGAAAAAAAATACGAATTAGCGTATTTGCATGTTGCCTGCGGAAGCGGAATAAAGCCTGCCGCTACAGTTGCCATAAAAGTTAGAGGAAAAGAAATTTCAGTGGCTAATAATGGCGCTGGGCCAATAGATGCCGCTTTTAAGGCAGTGGCTTTAATAACAGAAACAAAAAGCCATCTTACTCATCTTCATATAAATTCAATCAATGGAGGAACTGACGCTCTTGGTGAGGCAACAGTTTTTCTCGAAGAAGGATGTTATGCTGTTGCCGGACATGGCGCTGATTTGGATATTGTCACCGCGAGCGTAATGGCATATCTTAACGCTTTAAATCAAATAGAAGAATTTAAAAAAAGCAAGGATTAAAATTTTCTTGCAAAACAATAATATGAAATAATAATAGGGATTGGCTTTTGAATAACAAAGCCAACCCTTTTTTTGTTACAAAAATAAATTTTGAACTTAAAAGTTGATAAAAAGATGCGGTCGCGCATTTTTGTCAACTTTTTTAATTTTTGAGTTATAAATATTTTTTATTAACTTATTACAAAACAATTCATTTTAAAAGTTGATAAACTTATGCGGTCGCACATTTTTGTCAACTTTTTTAATTTTTTGTTTTCTATTTTTATTTTATAATAATGAAAAGCGTTGTTTACACTTTTTGTCATTCCGGAAAATAGATTTTCTAAGCGAGCCTGCGAGCTTTTAGAAAATCATTTATCCGGAATCTAAAACCTTAGTTGGTTTGTGGAGCGTAGATTCCGAATAAGTTAATTTCTTGTGACTCGCAAGCTCGTCGAGAAATTATACTTTCCGGAATGACAACCAAGAAAAATCTTTCAAAAAGTGTAAACAACACTTTTGATTTTTACAGTTAAAATGTTAAAGTGTTTGTGTGTTAAAGTGTTTGTATATTTATGGCGATTTTCTCTTGACAATTATTTTTTATCACTTATTATAAAATTAAATACAAAAACTCTAAAATAAAATACAAAAATTTCAAAAATAAAAACAAAATTTGTTCTTTTGGCCATCTGAAAAAATCAGAAGGCAAACATAAAAACAAGCAGGAGGAATAAAAACAAAAACACAAAATAGATAGAAAAACAAACAAAAACTCTCAGAATAATGTAGGGCGAGTTTTTATTATTTTAAAAATTTATTACATTAAATAACGAGTTCGCAAGTTTGTGAATTAT
>JAYEJU010000007.1 GCA_034660655.1 Patescibacteria group bacterium
ATAACATCAATAGGAAGAGTAATACTATAACTCCTGCCATTTGAAGTCTTTGAGAGAGAACGAATATTTTTTTCTTGTAATTTTCTTCTGCCCATAATTTTATTATATAAAAATTCAAGGATTTATTCAAGGATTTATTCAGGGATTTAATCAAGGATTTAAAAATATAATTTAGAGGTACCTTTTGGACGAAATCCCTGCCTGTCTGCAGGCAGACTTCCTACAGATTTATCCCGTAGCCAGTCTGAAAAACTGTGGTATTGCGACCCCCTTTTTACCCCGTAGTCAGCTTTTCTGTACTACTGGGGTCTTTTTGCTTTTCGGCGGAGTTTATCCCACTGGATAGCGGAGCCCAATTTTTTTGCGGGGCTTTTAATTTATTGTATTTATAAAATCAATAATTCTCTGTTTATTTTCATTAGCTTGATCTGCTTTAAAATAAATTTCTATAAACACGATTTTCTGCTCAACAGGAAAATAGGCATAGATAAGGCGAATACCACTTTTTGCTCCACGACCTTTTAAATCCTTACATTGAAATTTTTTAACTTTAAAAAATTTAAGTTCCGCAGTGTTGCCAGCTCCTTGAATTTCAAAAATGCTTCTGCTGTCTATTTCTTTACAATGAAAGAGTTCGATTCTATATTGCTTATTTACTTCTAAATCATCTACCAACGATGGAAATTTCTTTAGCAGTTTTTTGAAATCGCGTGTGAATTTTTCTGTTTCATCATAATTCATCATCATATTGTCTTACGGAAAATTCATCGGTGCGAGAAAAAACAGCTTCATAGTTAATCGGCTGTAAATCATCTGCACCAATCCACGGAACATCTTTATGTGAATAATCACGCATTTTTATTGCGTTAAAATCCTTAAATCGTTCAATTTCCCAATCAATTAATTCTTTTTCTTGAGCTGAAAAATTTGAAAGATCAGCAGACCTTCGTGGTAAATATTTTTTTTGTTCATGTTGGAAATATTTTTTGGTAACACGAGTCAAATCGCCGTCTTGTTCCATTTGTGCGACAATTTCGGGAAAAGCAACAGGAGTTGGTCCAAAATGATTTTTTATATATTTCGCGCCAATTAACTGTTCTTCAAATTTTTCATAAAAATCAAAATCTATAAAGTATATTAGTTTACATACTACCGCCTCGCCGATATTCGGTCGTGCGCCAATGCGTTCCAAAATATATAAAAGCACTTCTTTGAATTTTTCTACTTTTTCTTGCGGTACAGAAACACGCGTTTCAAATTTTTGTATTTTTGGCTTTTTGGACTTTTCCAATTCTACTTTTGATTCTGGTATTTTTTTACCAGCAAGAAAATTTTCCAAAGACAAGCCGAAAAATTGCGCTAATTTTTGCGCTTCTTTTACAGACATATCTCGCGCGCCACTTTCAATCTGCGCGTAAGTTGGGCGAGATACACCAATTTTTTCTGCCAAAAACTCTTGACTTATATCATGTTCTTGACGAAGTTTTTTTATGAATGTAGTCATAAATTTATTATTATTTTTACACTTTTAGTATAGCAAATGTAAAAATACCTGTCAAGCAAATTGACAGGTATTTTTACACAGGCTAAATTTAATAACTTTTTTGCTTTTATTTCCCAGACTTTCGTCTATTACAATCTTTGCACAACATCTGGCAATTTTTGTCTGTTGTTTTTCCGCCCTCGTGCCAAGGGGTAATATGATCTGCCTCCATTTCTTCATGAACTATGGCGCTACACTCCTGCTAAATCGAAAGTCCGCTCACTCACGAGAAACACCTCGCATTGGCTGTTCACTGCGTTCACAATGCCTGCTCGGTGTTCTCGTGGCTCGCTCGTTGGCTTCGATGAAAGTTTTGTGTACACCTTACAAAAATAGAAAGGATTATGCTATGCACAAGCAATTCATATTGCGCTTACCCCACCCACCCAATGCGCGCGCAAGCGGAACTCCCTTAAACTCTATGGTTTATTGATGGTTTGATTTTTTATCATGCCAATAAGTTCTGTAACCAGCTGAGTGTCATACTTACCAGATTCCTTTATTTTTGGCTCGGTAAATAATACATCAAGCCCTCTTTCTAGAATATCGTCTGATTTTTCTTTATTTGTCTGCATAAGATCTGTCATTGTGTTCAAAGATGTGTTTTTAAAGCTGTATATTTCATACATTCTTTTATGATATGTAAATTGATTTATAAAAAATACCATAAAATATGACGGGATAATTAGTGATGAAACTCTAAGTATTGCGGATCCAATGTCTACACCACCATTGGATTCCAATACGGAAATAAATGAAGCTACTATAAAAGCAATAATTACACCCATTACACCAGCAAAAAATAACCACCACCAATGACCGCTAAATTTCCATGATAAAAATTTTTCTGACCTATGTATTTTATGCTCATCTGCACGATTCAGAAAAGTTCCAAGACTTTCCTTAATAGTCTTATCTTCAAAAGAAACTTTTTTTGTAATCAAATCATCAACAAGTGCGATCGCTTTTGTAAAATTATTAACATCAAAATCTTTTAATTCTTTATTCGCTTCTTTAAGTTTTTTAACAGTGTCTGCAAAATCTGGCTTTAATTTTAATTCCGTGTAAACGCCAGAGGTTCTAAATATATTACTTATAGCATGTAAAGTATTCAGTGGTGCATGATGTTGTGATGTGATTTGTTTTTCATCCAAACTTTCAAGTGGCTGATATTGATTCACAAAATCATTAAAATGATTATTTAGGTCATTCAAGTAATTAAACGAAAGATCTTCAAGTACAATTGGATATTTTTTTATTTTCCTTGCAATACCAATTGTTGATTCAACCAGTCTTTTTAATTCTTCAGATGATAAATTATTCCATACAGCAACAGACGGATTGGTCGGATATAATTTTAACAGAGCAAAATTATTGATTTTATCAATATTTGTTAATATTTGCTTTTTTACATCTTCTAAACTCATAAAATTATTTTAAACTTCTTATTTTTGATTATCTGTTCTTTTATATTTTTTTTAATTTATGTTCCCAAATTCTGACAACCTCCCAGCTTTGTTGTCTCAGATATGCCGTAATTTTTTTGTCTCTTTTTCTGTTATTTTCAATTTTTGTCCGCCAAAAATCATTTTTTAGTAAATGTTTCCAGCGTGGGTATTGCCAACCGTGCCAAAAATCACTATCAAGAAAAATGCATATTTTATCTCTGTCAAAAACGATGTCTGGCTTTCCTTTTATGTCCGTGGCGTTCAACCTAAACTTTTTCTTCGTGTGTTTTTTTAATTTTTTTATGAAATTCTCTTCAAATTTAGTTCCCCGTGATTTGATTTTTGACATTAAAATTGAACGATCTTCTTTTGATAATTTATCGTCGCCTCGTTTTTTGTTAAAATTTCTATTTAAATAGTTGTTTGTTTTTTTGTTCATAGTCCAGATTCAAAAATATCCAAAACAGAAACGGACAAATCATTTGATGATTTTTCGTTAAGTAATTTTTTCCAAAACAACAATCTGTTTTTACCTAATTTATCTATTCTCCAATAATGTTTAAAAAAATCTTCCGGTAATTCATCAATTTTCTTTTTAATCGCTTTCGCTCGAACAATCATATTATAATAAATTTTTGGCACGATTATTTTTTTTCTTTTGATTTTTATTTCCATTTGCCCGCCAGCCGTGAAAACATCGCGCAAATTTGCCGACACGGCGTTATACTCGGTTATAAGATAGGCTGCCGCTCTTTCAAATTTCGTCGTGCTGTTTCCAAACATCTCGGGAAACAAAATCATGGCTTCAACGATAAAATTTTCTTTTTCTTTCTCGCTCAATCCTCTAAAAGGTTTTATAACTGGGCTGACTGTCTTGTCTTGTTCGGGGTCAATCCACCATAATTCTTCGCCGTCTTTTAATTGTGTCCGATAATAATTCTTAACCGTGTTAATCGTATCGTCGCTTTTTCTTAAAGTATCGTAATCAACGCCCATTTTATCGAAAATTGATTGTCCGTCGGATAAATCCATATTTATTCTATATCTTGGCGAATGAGTCACGCTTATTTCAGGCAAACATTTTTGATACAACCTATAACGGATATTCAATTTGCCTCCAAATTTACCGAACATTATGTAAATTTTTTCCACGGCTTCAATTCTTGAAGATTCAAGTACGCTGTTTCCAGTTGAAGTCCAATGATTATTTACCGTCATTTTTACTTCAACGCCAAAATATCCATTTGCGACTATGTCAGGAAAAGCATGAGTTCCCGTTTGTTGTATTGTTCCCTTGAAAATAGTTTTTTCGGCGGCTTCGGTCATTTTTTCAAAAACAATCGTTTCAAAATATGTTGGTGAAATATTTTTTTCTCGCGTTAAATATTTCAACAATAAAATCTTTGACTTTTCAAGTAAAGCGATAAATTCTTCTTCCGTCGCGTTTTTATTTTTGGCGTAAATCATATTAAATGTTTTTATTTAAAAATTTTTCCACGGTTTTGGCGACATGCCACGCCATTACTGGCGGGACGGCGTTTCCGATTTGTTTGTAAGCTTGCGAAGTGGAAGGGTAAAAAATAAAATTATCGGGAAAAGACTGTATTCGCGCCGCTTCTCTCGCGGATAATCTGCGTTTACCGTTCCAGTGCCATTCAATATTGCCGTGATGTTCCGTTCTCATTGTTGGACCTGGTTTATTCGGAGAAACAACCGTGTTTCCCTGCCCATTATTTTTCTTAGCTTTTGACCAATAATGGTTTAAAACTGCTCCCTCTGAAATATTTTCAAGATCGCCAATGGCTTTTTTAAGTGAAACCCAATTTGTTTTATTGTGTATCGGGTTTGGATGTTTAAATTTTGGTAATTTTCTTTTTTTTGTCCCAACAATAATAACGCGTTCTCTTGTTTGCGGTACTCCATAATCAGCGGAATGAAGCAACTTATAAACGACGTTATAATTCAAAGATTCAAAATCTTTTTTGATTATCTCAATAGCCTCGCCGTTATTCATGGTTAACAAACCTTTTACGTTTTCGGCAACAAAGAGTATGGGCTTGGTTTTTTTGATAACTTCTATCATACTTTGATACAGCAACCCTCTTTTTCCGTTAAATCCTTGTCTTTTGCCCGCGTGACTAAAATCCTGACAAGGAAAACCACCCAAAACAATATCAGCTTTTTTAGGAATCGGTTTATCAAACATTTTTGGATGTTTCCCGTCTAATATTTTGACTATATCACCGCAAACAATATCATGATTGAAATATTTTCTAAATGTTTGACATGATGATTCGTCAAAATCATTCGCCCAAATTATTTCAAAATTTCTTTTAGCGTATTTTTTTTCAAGAAATTCAAAACTACCAGTAAATCCTAAATCAAGACCACCACAACCTGAAAATAATGAAACTATTGAATATTTTTTACTCATAATTTTTATTTTATTAAATCATCAATACTAACACCCAAAGCGTCCACTTTTTTAAATTATTTTAATTCTTAAACTTAGTGTTAATATATAATTTTTTTATGATTCAGTCAATCAAGATATTAGAGCAAAAATTCAAAATATAAACATACCACATGGCGGATTTATCCGCTGAAGCTTTAACGAAGGCGG
>JAYEJU010000008.1 GCA_034660655.1 Patescibacteria group bacterium
CCTTTTGTGTAATTTACCCAAAAAGCGTCTGAAATATCAATAATTCTTGTATTCCAGTCAGCTCCGTAAAGAGCAATCGCTCTTGCTTCAGAATCAACATGCTTTAAAACTCCGCCAGGAGCTACAGCATAAGTTTTTGGATCAGTAGTAATTTTTACCAATTTAGTACCAGGTCGGACTGTTGCGTTTCCGCCAATATCAATTGCCGCTAATTCAGCGTCTGTAATGGTTTTAACAGTAGAGAAGTCTGAATACCAAGACATATAAGTTGACTCAGTAGGAAAGACATATCTCATTCCGTCTCCGCCATAATAATATACAGCCGCTCCGCTAGCCTTGATCAAATCGCCAGCGGAAATTGTAGCAGCAAAAGCAGGCATCATTGTCGCAACACCCATTGACCAACATACTGTGGTAAAAACTAATGCGATCGTAAATGATTTTTTTAACATAAATAATTTTCCTTTTTTGTTTTAAAGGCAAATCGTAAACGCGAAAGCATTTAAAATTAAACCTATAAAACAATAATATTTTATTTAATATCGCGAGCACCAATTAAGGTTCGACTTTTACAGTTCGCGAAAATAATAAACTAAACAATAAATTACAAATTCCAAATTCCAAATTCCAAATACCTGTCTGCCGACAGGCAGGAATCCAAAATTTCCGCTTTTCAAATCTTTGTCATCCTGAGTGAGTGAAACGAACGAAGGATCTATGTGAGTATTGATTAAATTGTGAATAGTCAAGTAGATTCTTCGTCGCTATCGCTTCTCAGAATGACAATTATTCTAAAATATTATCAGTAGAGCTTGTCGTATTTTTATCTTTATCTATTTCTAACTCTGTATCTAATTCATCACTGCTTGTAGCGTTTTCTATATCATTATCATCACCTTCTAATATATCTATTGTTGTGCTTGCGCTTTCTATGTCTTCTGTTATTTGTTCATCGCTTTGATCTGTTGTTTCTTCTGTTTTATTTAATATTTCTGTTGATTCTTTGACTATTTGCAATGCCATTACAAAATTACAATCAGACAATTCATCTTTTGCTTTATCTAACTTAGCCAAAACTTCTGCAGAAACAGCGCTATTTTTAGCTTTTTCGCTTGTTTCCCCTATTTTATTATGAATTTTTTCAGCAATTGTGTCATTACTATTGCTATCGCTTTCAATTGCCATTGCTTCTAAGGCGCTAAAATTAACCTTATTTATCTCTGCTATTACTCTATTTACATCTTTTTTTGAATTTTTAGCAACATTTTTCTGCGCTTTAGCTAAAATATATTGAAAATCACTTGTTCTATCTTCTATTTTTTTAGCTATATTTGAATCAGCCAAATTTTCCCTTACAGGAGTAAAATCTTTATGAAAATTGTCAAAAGCTTGTTTCATTTCATTATCCCTAATATCATCTTTTGATAATATGATGTTTAACTCTTTTACTCTTTCATCAACTAATGCTAATTGCAATTCTGATTTTTTATCTTTATTGAAAACAAGAACCATTTGCGCTTTTTCACCGCTTCTTTTTAAAGCGTATAACAAATCTCCAGGCAAACTGCTGTCTGCTTTTACTTTTAAAATTCCTCCTCCTGACACTAAAAGTAAGGCTAAAATCATTGTGCCAGCCGGTTTCATTATAAAATTATGAAAAAATCCTGTTGAAAATCTAATACAATACAAAAATTCAGCCCATCTGTTTGCTTCATAAGGAGAATTTTCGCTATTAATTTTAGCCAAAATATCCTTACGAGCTGAGACTTTCCACTCTGTGGAAGGCTGAATTTTATATAAACTTTTCAGTTGTTTAGTTAGGTCTTTCATCTTTTAAAAATAAATTTCTTAAAAGTTTCAAGCATTTTTCCTTATTTTGAATGTCTTTCTATAATAGTAGACGAAAGAACAGCAAAAGTGTTACAGTAAATTTTAAAAGCACCAAATTCAAAATTCCAAATAACAAATAAATTACAATAACCAAAATTACAAATCCCTGCCTCGCCGGCAGGCAGGCAAAACAGTTTTGAATTTTGAAAATTTGAATTTTGATATTATTTAGGATTTATGATTTGGAATTTGTAATTTTTTAAAAACTTAAAATTCTAAATATTCATCTAAGATCACTAAAACTGTTATCAAATTAGTTAGCAATCACACTCTTAATTTTTTTTTAAGCGATTCTATTGCTCTATGTAAAAGAACTCTTACGGCGCCATTCGAACGATTCATAATCTCAGCTATTTCACTAATTGAATAATCTTCAACAAAACGCAATAAAATTGATTCCCTATATTCTTCTTTTAACTTATCCAACGCCTTCATAACTTCCTTAATTTGAATATTAATATCAATTTTTTCTATTAAATTATTAGCTCTTAAATTATCCACAATAGCCTCGTCTTCTATATTTAAAGTATATTTGCCATAATTTTTTCTGTAAAAATCAATAATCACATTTCGCGAAATGCGATATAAAAAGGCCTTAAAATTTTTAACTTCCGCTCCGTCGCTAATATATTTCCAAGAACGCAAGAAAACTTCCGAAGATAAATCTTCCGCGTCACTGGCTCTTGAAACTTTAAAATAAATAAAACGGTAAATTCTTTCCACATATAAATCATAAAGCTGGCCAAAAGCCTCTTTATCTCCCGCCCTAACTTTAGTTAGTAATATTTTTTCTTTTATTTTTTCCATAACACAAAAAGCAGAGATTTCACATAATCTCTTGTTTTATAAACAATAACACAATTTAATAAAAAAACAATACTATAATATGATTGATTGACAGCAGTAAAAAAATATAATAATATAATATTAGATTTGTCGCATAATAAATAATTAAAAATAAAAAACGGAGGTTATAAAATGAAAGGGGTTATCCTTGCTGGAGGGGTAGGAAAAAGACTTAATCCTTTGACTGATCCTTTAAACAAACATTTATTGCCTGTTTATAACAAGCCAATGATTGAATACGCGATAAACACGCTTGTTGGCGGAGGAATAGATAATATTTTAATTCTTCTTAATGGTTTACATCCCGGACTATTTCTTGAAATGCTTGAAGATGGTTCTAGATTTGATTGTGAAATTTCATATAGATTTTCCAAACAATTAGGCGGACCAGGCAGAACATTGATGCTAGCAAAAAAATGGATTGCTCATGAAGATTTTTTTGTCATTTTAGGAGACGGCATATTTTTTACCCAACTTCCATTAATGGAAATTGAAGCTCCGCATATGTTTATATCTCCGCTCAATAGTTTTGATGATCCGCATAAATACGGGCAAGTAAAAATAGAGAATAATTTAGTTAAATCAATTGTGTGGAAGCCAAATAATATCTTTAGCAATTTAATTCAAACAACCTGCTTTAAATTCCCTCCTGATGTTTTTAGCCGTTTAGATAAAATAGATAAAGATATAAAAGGAGAAATTAATATAACAACAATTACAACGCAATATGTTCAAGAAGGAAAAATGAAATATACCATACTCCCTGAGTTTTCCTACATAGATTGCGGAACTTTTGAGGCATTACATACAGCCTCAAAAAAAGCAAAAGAAAATTTTGTAGCAAGACTTTAATTAGTCTTGCTTTATTTTAAATATATATAGATAAATAAAATGGCATATTATTATAGTCCGTTTAGAAAAAATTATGTTAAAAAAAACAATAAAAATTATTGTCCATTTTGTGATTTAGATAATATTAAAAAACATATTATAACAAATAAAAAAGGAATTCAAATTGAAAACAAATCTTATTATTGGTTTGTTAATTTTTTTCCTAAATTTGATGGTCATACAATGATAGTTCCAAGAAGACATATAGTTTCAATAAAAGATGAAACTGACAAGGAAACATTAGATAGAAAAAAAATTATTTGTTTTGCGATAAAACAATTAAAAAAAATATATCCAAAATGCGGATTTGAAATATTTTTACAATATGGACAAAGCTCCAATTCCAGTATTAAGCATCTTCATTGGCACATTGCTCCGGCTAATATGAATGACGAATTACGCAGTTTTGAAAAATTAGGGCATTTCTATACAACAAAAAAAAATCAAAAGAAAATTTTGATTTTTCCTACAAAAATAAAAACATCACCCGAACAATTAATTAATATTTTATCGCAGTCAATAGGATATTCAGTATTAAAATAATAATTATACATAATAATGATTATATATAAAATTTAAGTTAACATGAATTTATCTTACTTAATTTTTCCTATCAATGGGAAAATTTTTTTGCTCAAAATACCATTGTAAAATTTCTTTGGCAATCGGAGCTGAGACCGACGCGCCGCCTCCGCCCTCTTCTATTAAGACTGTTAGCGCTATTTCAGGATTGTCAAATGGCGCGAAACAAATAAACCAAGCATGCGGATCTTTGTCTTTGATATGCTGGGCTGTCCCTGTTTTTCCAGCCGATTTTATTGGCAAATTATTAAGGATTCTACAACTTCCGCTTGTTACGCAATCGCGCATTCCTTGCGCCACAATTTTGATATTTTTGCTTGATACAAAATTATCTCTTACAATTTCTGGCTCTATCTTTCTGATAACTTTTTTTTCTTCATCTAATATTTCTTTAACCAAGCGCGGTTTGTAAAATGTTCCTCTGTTAGCGACAATTGAAGTAAAAACAGAAGCTTGAATCGGAGTTATAAGTAAATCGCCCTGTCCAATCGCAAGATGATAAGTGTCTCCAATATACCATTTTTCTTTTTTTACTTCTGCTTTCCACTTCTTGCTTGGCAAAAATCCATCCTCTTCATGAGGTAAATCAATGCCTGTTGGCGCGTTTAATCCAAACTTTTCTCCATAAATTTTTATTTTATCAACTCCTAAACCGTCAAAATTTTCATAACCGCCGCCAATAATATAAAAAAATGTATTAACAGAATTAGCAATCGCTGTTTTAACATTGATTTTCCCATGTCCCCCAGCTCTCCAATCTGGAAAAAACCAACTGCCTATCCGTATTCCTCCAGTACTTAAAAATGTTGTCCATTCTGTTATAATTCCCTCTTCTAACGCTGATAAAGCAATTACAGGCTTTATTATTGATCCTGAGGGGTATTCGCCTTTAATTGCCCTATCAAAAAGAGGTTTGTCAGGATCGTTTATCAAAGATTGAAATTTTTCAGAATCTATTTTGCAGGCAAAATCATTTGCGGAAAAACTTGGCAGACTTACTAATGATAAAATTTCCCCATTTTGCGGATTAATGGCTACAACAACCCCTTTTGTTTTGTTTTCCTTTTCTAAATGTTCTTTTAAAATTTTTTCAGAATATTCTTGTAAATCATAATCTATAGATAAAAGCAAGCTATTTCCGCTTTTTGAATTTTTTTGGCTGATAATTTTTTTTTCTTTTCCCAAGGCGTCAACCTCAATTTTTTCCTCTCCATCCTTGCCTTTTAAAATATTTTCATAATATTTTTCCAACCCGCTTTTTCCAATATAATCATTCAAAAAATATCCTTGTTTCTGTTTTTTTTCAAATTCTTCTTTACTAATTCTTCCAGTATATCCAATCCAATGTGAAATAGATTCTGGCAGTAAATATTCTCTATTACCTCCTATTTCCATATTAATTCCAGACATCTGCTTAATGTCGTAAATAATTTTCATGGCAGATTGATAATTGATATTTTCAACAATAATAACAGGCTTTTTAGAAATTAAATCAATATTTTGCAATTTTTTTTTTAATTTTTCTTTAAAATCGTCATCTTCTTCTTTTTTAAAAATTTTGGAAATTATACCAACAGCGTCTGTTATTTCATCGCAATTATTGCTTAAAAAAAAGTCATTGGGAATTATTTCTATAAAAAAATTTGGACGATTATACACTAATTGTTTCATTTCATGATCATAAATTATGCCTCTTTTAGCCTTAATAATTTTGGTTTTTATTCTATTTCCTTCAGCGATATTAAAATAATAGTCTCCTTTTATAACTTGCAGATAAAATACGCGCGCCAGCAAAAAACTTAATAAAAAAAATATCACAATTAAAAAAATACTTGAGTTTTCTTTTTTAAAAGAAGACCCTATAAAATTTTTATTAATATCAGTTGTTCTGTTTTTTTTATCAAAACCAATATCCAAAAAAGATCCACTTTTGTCATTTTTATCGTGAATTTTTTTAAGAATGCTAAAATTTGGAAAAATATTTTTGTCCATAAAGATTAAGCTTATTTTTAAAAACAGCAAAAAATAAAATTGCTCCGCACATATTTACAAATATTTTAAAAACAAAATCAATTAAAAAAACAGTTAAGATAAATCCACTGTTCTGAAAACAAATAAAATTAGAACAACAAATAACGATTGTTTCAATCAAATTATAAACAATAGTAACAGTGATTGACAGCGCTATTAGCGAATACCAAGAACGATTAGTAAAAAATTTAACAAAAAACAAATTAGCTATTAAAATAGTAATAAAAAATAAAATAGGAACAACAAATATCGGATGTAAAGAATAAAAATTTATCAACAAACCAAAAAATAGTGCCCAGTAAAAAATATTGCCAAATTTTTCAGATTTAAGAAATACTACAGCTATAATTGATAAAAAAATTTGCCAGTGATTCAACGGAAATGGCAAATTGGGAATTAAGCTTATCTGCGCTATTGCTAATAATATAATAATGATTAGTTTAATCAGAAGTAAAACAATCTTTGGCAATGGCATAAATTTGGATTAAAATTTTTTAAATATAGTTACAATATCTATATTGTCTAACGACATTGACAACAAAAGTTCAGCATTTTGAAAAATATCATTGTCTTTTTTATTTATGTTTAAAACTTTCCCAACAATTAATCCCTTTGGCATAAATTTTTCAGCGCCGGAAGTAACCACGATATCGCCTTCTTTAATTTTTTTGTCTATTGGAATTAATTCCATTTTAAGGCCTAAATTATAATTTCCTCGCGCTAAACCGCTTATTTTTTCCTCATTGTTTATTGACACAGATATTTCGCTTCTATTGTCTGTTATTAAAATAAAATGGGAAAAATTTTCTTCAACAGACACTAATTTCCCGATTAAAATTCCGTTTTCCACAATTACTGGCATCCCTTCTTCCAAACCGTTCGCGAAACCTTTATTTATAATAAAAATAGACGAATCAAGCGGATCTCTTCCTGTTATATAAACGCTTATAAAGCTGTCTTTTTTGTTTTCTAAATAATTATTATCAGACAAAAAATTTAAACTCTGTTTTAATTTTTTATTTTCATCTAATAAAATTTTATTTTTTTCATTTTGAATGATCTCCTGAATTATTTTTGTTTGCTCATTATCATTTTTAAAATAATCAGGCTTTAAAAAAACAACAAACGCTATATTCAAACGATTAGAAAAAGAATAGCTGTTAGATTGTATTGGATTTAAAAATTTTGATAAATTAGCGCTTATTAAATTATTTTTGTTAATGCTTAATAAAAAAACAAGCAGTATAATAACTGCCGTAAAAAAAATCAATTTTAATTTCTGATTTTTTTTAAACATACGCATTACTTAATAAGCGAGGCGTTTTCAAGTAAAGCTACCGTGTTTTTAAGCATTTTTTCGTCTTCATGCAAAATAGCTAATCCTCTAATTACGCATGTTAAAGGATCATCAACAATAGTAACCGGTATTTTAACTTTTTGAGATATAAGCTCATCTATTCCTTTTAATAACGCTCCTCCTCCGCAAACAATTATTCCTTTTTTGTAAATGTCAGATATTAATTCAGGCGGTGTTGTTTCTATCGTATTTTTGATGTCATCAATTATCAAATCTAAAGATTTTTCAAGCGCTTTTCTAACTTGAGAATCGTTTAAAACTATTTCTCTTGGCAGTCCAGTTGTTAAATCCCTTCCGCTTACTGACATTGTAATCTCTTTTTTTAATAAAACAGCTGAACCTATATTTATTTTTACCTCCTCTGCTAATGTTTGTCCTAACAAAATATTAAATTCTTCATGAATTGCTTCAATTATATTTTGATTAAATTTATCGCCAGCGATTTCTGTTTTTTTAGAATTAACAATCCCGCCCAATGAAATAACAGCTATTTCTGTTTTTCCTCCGCCTAAATCAACAATCAAATTTCCGCTAGGATTATTTATATTTATTTGAGAGCCTAACGCGGCGGCAATCGGCTGTTCTATTAGATAAACATCTTTTGCCCCTGCTGAAAGCACAGCGTCTTCTACAGCTTTTTTTTCAACTTCCGTGATGTTTATTGGCACGCCAATAATAACTTTTGGACGCGCTATAGACAAAATTCTGTCGCTGTGCAATTTATCAATAAAATATTTTAACATTTTTTCCGTAACTTCAAAATCAGAAATTATTCCGTTTATCAAGGGCTTTATAACTGAAATATGCGGCGGTGTTCGTCCTAACATTTTTTTCGCTTCATGCCCTATTTCTAAAATTTGGTCTGTTCTATTGTTTATAGCGACAACAGTCGGCTCATTTATAATAATACCCTTATCAGAAAGGTGGACTATCACATTTGATGTCCCTAAGTCAATACTTAAATTAGGAGTAAATTTTTTTTTTAAATTAGAAAACATAATTTTTGTAAAATTATTTTTAGTCTGTAAATTTAAAAGTCTTTATAATTTTTTGAATATCATTAAATGCTTCTTTTTGGTCTTCCATACAATCTCCATTTATAACACCATGGGAAAAAACATATTCATAATTTCTTGCAATTTCATGATCAATCCAATCGCACTTACCTGGATAATCTTCTTTACAGAATTTAACATCTTTATCCCATTTTTTTATATCATACACAGAAATATTAAATAATTGACTATAACCAAAATTATAAGAATTTAAAAAATTTGTCGGAGTGCTAAATTCTATAACATTATCAATAAGAGTATTAGAATTTGTAGTCTTTATTTTATAATTTTTAAAATTGCTAGTTAATGTGAGTTGAAAGCCATATTTTTTATTTGAATAAATTATTTTATCATCTTTAACTGTTTCCTTTGATTTTTTTTCAAATTTTGAACCTGGATATATTTGAAAATTTTGAAAATTACCTTTAAGAAATTCTATTTCCTTATAAATTTCTAAGGTATTTTTTTGAATTGGTTCTTTAACTTTTATTTCAATTTTTTTTAGAGTATATCCACCATCACATGGATTACCTCTTTCAAATAATTGAATTGTTGTTTTATTATTTTTTTGCGTTATAGAAGAAATTTTTAAATTAGCACAAACATTTATATCTGTAAAAAATATAATTTTTTTATTATTTTTATATAAAAAAACATCATTTTTCAATTTTGATTGCATCAAAAGACTTGAAAAAGGTTCCTTAAGTTCTTTAGCGCATTTTTCAACAGACATTAGACCTTCACAAAAAGTTGAAATTTTTTGCCTTGAATTAATAATGAATAATGTGCCAATAATTATTGCCAAGCCAGCGAAAATAATTATCGCTAAAATAATTTTAGCTGTGAGAGAATATAAAAATGTTTTTTTGTTGTTTTGTTGTAAGTTGTCCATAACTTTATTTTTAAAATTATATTTTTAATTCTGAATATTCGCGCAAAGTTTTTAAAGTCGCTTGCACCGTTGAATTTTTAGTATTAAGCAATTTTACATTTTTAAATTCTTTTGCTATTTTAGTAATTACTTCATCAGCCCAAGAAGGAGTTAAAACTTTAACGCCTGAAAAATCTATTTCTATTAATTCATTTTTATTTAAACCTTTTGTTAAATACGCGGACATAGCCAAATACGCTTCCCGCCCGTCTGGCCGAGAAATTAACATATCTCCGAATTTTTTCAATTCAATTCGCATAATTATAAAATTAAAAAGTTAAAATCGCTAAACAGCCGTTGATATTTTTTTCTATTTTTTTTATTTCCATTTTTTTATTTAAATCAGCGCGCGCATTGCCGGAAATAAAAGTAAGGCTCATATTTTCTTTTTCAACGCTTTCTTTTGAAAATTTTAGTCCATTGCCTCTGTTTTCCGGAGCTCTTCCTGATATTCTTTCCGTAAAAGCTGTTTTTAAAGCTTCAGAATCATTTTTTAATTCAGGCTTTACTCTTTTTAATGTTTTTAAAATTCCCTGTCCCCTGTCAGCTAAAATTATTTCTAATTTATTTTTTTCAAAATTATAACCAAAAAATATTCCGATTATATCGGGCCAATTTCCTAAATTATGGTCAAAAGAATTATTGCCTATTTCTCCAGCTATCGCGGAAGCAATATAAATTTTACTTTCATTAATTTTACTATTTTTTGACAAAATATTTATCATTTTGTTTAATCTTGCTTGAAAAATATTTCTTGTCTGGCAATAATAATCATCTAAATTTATTTTATCTGATGATAAAGTTACCCAATCATAACCTAATTTTTGTATATTCTTATTCATAAATATATCTCATTTATATTTCTGAAAACACTTCATTTATTTTCACTAACTCTATTTTTTCGCTATTTCTTTTTTTAATTTCAACACAATTTTTTTCTAAAGTTTTTTTGCTGACTACTATTCTTATCGGACAGCCGATCAAATCCGCGTCAGCGAATTTTTCACCAGCGCTTGCGTTTTCTCTGTCATCAAATAAAACTTCTATATTTTTAGACTTAAGCTGATTATATAATTCATCTGCTTTTTCGTTTTGCCCTAAACTCAGTAAATGCGCGCTAAATGGAGCAATCTCTTCTGGCCATATTATTCCTTGATTATCATTGCTTGTTTCCGCTATTGTCCCCATAATTCTACTTGGTCCAATTCCATAGCATCCCATAACAACTTGCTGTTTTTTTTCTGATTTGTCAACATAAGTAAAATCAAATGCTTTTGAAAAACGATCTTTTAATTTAAAAATATTTCCAACTTCAATCGCTTTTTGCTCTTTTAATTTTTTATTCCCGCATTTAGGACATTGGCTTTGCTCCTTTATTATTTCCTTGTTAATCGCTATTTTGCATTTATGACAAATATAAATTGTGTCTTCGCCTGTTTCAGCTATTGTTTGAAATTCATGAGAATATTTAGAAAAAGCGCCTCCGCTCGCGAATGTTAAATAAGTTAAAGCCTTCAATCCGCACCTTTTAAAAATTTTGAAATACGATTTTATAACTGTTTCATAATATTTGTTTAAATCATTTTCATCAGTATGAAAAGAATACAAATCTTTCATTGAAAATTCACGCCCGCGAATTAGTCCTGATTTTGCGCGCAATTCATTTCTGAATTTAGTTTGAATTTGATAAACATAGACAGGGAGTTCCTTATAAGAAAACAGCTGTTTTTTTAATAATGGCGTAATAACTTCTTCATGGGTAGCTCCTAAAGCGTATTCTTTTTTATCTTTACCATCTATTTTAAATAACGGATCAAAATTGTCCCATCTGTTAGTTGTCTTCCAATTTTCTTTTGGAATTAAGGCAGGCATTAAAATTTCCTGTCCGTTAATCGCGTCCATTTCTTCACGGATAATATTTATAATTTTGTTATGAACACGCAATCCAAGCGGTAAAAATGTGTAAATTCCAGCTCCTAATTTATCAATAAACCCTGCTTTTATTAAAAATTTCGCGTTAACGCTTAATTCATCTTTAGAAATTTCCTTGATTGTTTTGGTAAAAAGTTTAGATTGCCGCATATAAAATTTTAAATTTTAAATTATTATTTTATAGTTTAGTTAATTTAAACTAAAAAGTCAATCTTAAAAAATAAAAAACCGCGCTGTAAATAACGCGATTTTTTATCTATTAAAGAGGTGCTAATTTATTTGTTAATATTCTAATACAAAAAATTGAATTTGTCAAGCTACAGTCTTCTCCAACGCAAGATGATACCCAGATGATACATTGGCTCTAACGCAAAATGAGTTCCAAAAGACCCATTTTGCCAAAAAGTAGTAAAATGTCATAATGGATTTATGAAAGTCATTATGAAATATTTACTACTTGGCAGTATAGACCAAATAGAAAATTTTTTAAATACCAATAAAAAATTAGGTATTAATTTGAAAATATCCTCAACTAAGGATAAGTATTATTTTATAAAAAAAGTTTTATTAAAATTCAGATACGCAAGACTGGATAAAACAGACAAACATATTATTTTAAAATATTTAAAATATTTCACTTGTTATTCCAAGTCCCATTTAAAAAGATGCGTTAAAAAATGGCAACAAGGTAGATTGTATTATAATCAAATTAAATTATCATCGTCCTTGCGATTTTGCCACAAATAAAATAGACAAAAAATAAAAGATTAGAAAAAAATATCAAACATGGATAACGCCTTATGAAAAATTAAAATCATTAAAAAACGCAACTCAATATTTAAAGCCTGAATTTAATTTTAATGAGCTGGATAAAATCGCTAATGAAAAAATCGATAATGAATTTGCGAAAAAAATGCAAAAAAAAATTGAAATTGCTTAAAATAATATTTAAAAAATAATTATTTTTTAATATTTTAACAAATTAATAATAAATTTGTCGTGATATTTTACGAAATTGCCAAAATTATTTCGGTATCATCTTACGATTAGAGAATACTGCAAAATCTATTTTCCCAAAGAAGCTAACGCCGAAGCAATTGCTCTTCCAAAATCTCTTGCTGACAAAGGACCGCTAGCTGTGATGATTTTTCCATCTGTTTGAACATCCAAGCTGTTGAGAATAGCGCCCCTGTCTTTTAAAATATTTGTTACGCTATCATAAGAAACAGCTTTTTTTTCTTTTAACAATCCAGCGTTTGCTAAAATCGCTGGAGCAACGCAAATCGCCGCTACAATTTTTTCATCAGCGTAATAAAAATCCCTTGCAAGCCCTGTTAAGCGAGGATCGTCAAGAAAATCAATAATCCCAACACCTCCAACAAAAACTAAAGCGTCAAAATCAGCAACATTAATATCTCTAATTTGCAAATCAATATTAACTCGCGCTCCTTGAAATCCAACTGCCTCACCGCTTTCTAATGAAGCGATTTTTATTTCAGCTCCCTGCTCTTCCAAAATTTTTCTTGGCTCAAGATATTCTTCATCGCGAAAATTCTTTTTTGCCAAAAACATTAAAACTTTTTTATTGCTTAATTTTTCATTATTCAAATTCATATTTTTATAAATTGCTTCTTTATCAAATAATACCAAAATTTAAAAAATAACACAAACAAATATATTAATCCATTGACTTTTTAAAAAATTTATGTTATAAAGAAAAAAATAAAACTTATTTTAAAGCTCATTTCCGCTTTTTAAGAAGCGGTTTTAATTTTTTCTAACTTTATGGAAATAAGAAACATTGCTATCATCGCCCATGTTGATCACGGCAAAACAACGCTTACTGACGCGCTGATGCAACAGACAGGAATGTCAAAACCAGAAGACAGCATGGACAGCGACGCGCTTGAACAAGAAAGAGGAATCACAATTTATTCAAAAAATACTTCTGTTTATTATAAAAACACAAAAATAAATATTGTGGATACTCCAGGTCATGCGGATTTTGGTTCTGAAGTTGAGCGTGTTTTGCGTTCTATTGATTCTGTGCTTTTAGTGGTTGACGCGCAAGAAGGTCCAATGCCCCAGACAAAATTTGTTTTGAAAAAATCACTTGATTTGGGATTAAAGCCGATTGTAATTCTTAACAAAATTGATAAGCCTGCTGCCAGACCTGATATTGCGCAAGAAATGGTTTATGAACTTTTTCTTGACTTGGGAGCGAGCGATGAACAACTTGAATTTACCACAATTTACGCTATTGCAAAACAAGGAATTGCTAAAACAAATTTAGATGATGATTCTAAAAATCTAACTCCATTATTAGACACAATTTTAAAAGAAGTTCCGATTGCTTCAAATAAAGAATTAAAAAACAAACCTTTGCGTATGCAACCTTTTAATCTTGCTTATGACAATTTTTTAGGACGTCTTGCTATTGGAAGAATTTATCAAGGAAAAATAAAAAATACTTCCAGGATAATTATTAAAAATACAAAAGAAAAAATTCGCGAAGGTAAAATTTCAAAATTGTTTACTTTTGAAGGACTAAAAAGAAAAGAAGTGCAGTCAGCTGACGCTGGAGATATTGTAATGGTTGCTGGACTTCCTGATATATTTATTGGAGAAACTATTTGCGAAAACAAAGATCAAAATGCCTTGCCAGCAATCAATATTGACGAGCCAACAATTTCATTAAATTTGCTTATTAATAATTCCCCATTTGCCGGAAAAGATGGAAAATATATCACAAACAGACAAATTAAAGAAAGATTAGAAAAAGAATTAGAAGTAAATGTTGGTTTAAAAATTGACTTCTCTGCTATTGATCACTACAAAATTTATGGAAGAGGAGAAATGCATATCGCGATTCTGCTTGAAAATATGCGTCGTGAAAATTACGAAATGCAAATATCACAACCGCGTGTAATTATTAAAGAAAAAAATAACGAAAAATTTGAACCATTTGAAGAAGTTATTATTAATGTGCCTGAAAAAATGTCTGGAACTGTAATTGAAAAACTTTCAACAAGACGCGGCAACTTAATTGAAATGACACCAGAACATAGCAATGTAAAAATTATTTTTGAAATTCCAACCAGAGGATTACTCGGATATAGAAATGAATTCGTGGTTGACACGCGAGGACAAGGAATTATTTATACAAGAGTTATCGGGTTTAAACCTTATGTTGGAGAAATTAAAAAACACGACTTAGGATCAATGATTTCAATGGCAACAGGGAAAGCTCTTGGATTTTCGCTTTTTAATCTTCAAAATAGAGGAACTTTATATATTGAGGCTAACACAAAAGTTTATGAAGGAATGGTTATTGGCAATGTGGCAAAAGGAAATGATTTGGCTGTAAATCCAATAAAAGGAAAACAACTTTCAAATATGCGCTCATCTGGAGCAGACGAAGCTATCCGCTTAACTCCTCCACTTGATCTTACTTTGGAACAAGGAATGAGCATAATGAGCGATGATGAATATTTAGAAATTACTCCAAATAATGTCCGTTTAAGAAAACAATTTCTAACCGAAAACGAAAGAATCAAAATAAGCAGAAAAAAATAAAATTACGATTTTTATTTTTATAATTATTTGAACGCAAAAATTTTTAATTTTTAGTATAAAAAAAATCCGCTAGTTTAGCGCCAGCGGATCGCGAATAAATTTTTATTTTATATATCAGAAATATTTTAAGTTTTACCCTGATAAGCCTATTATTTCTAACATTTTAGTAAGATTATTCTCGCTAAATTTTTGATCATATATTCCCATGATGCAAAAATTTTCAAACATAGTTGCGACTGATTCAATATATAAAACATCAGCCCTAGACAAATTTGGGTTTTTCATAAACAATTGAATTGCGAATACTATTAAAGAAACCCTAACATCTTTGCAAGAACACTTATTATATCCCTCCCAATAAGCTACAATAGCTCCTTCCTCTAATATCTGCTTTGATAGAACAGTATTGTCTTCGCAGACAAGATTTTCTTCAGAAGCGCAAACCCCAACATTCAAAAATAATACAACGAAAACCAAAATAATTCCTACTCTTGTTTTCATTTTGAAACCTCCTTTTTTTATTTAAATTTTTTGTTATTATTTAAAAAACATAATAAATTTTATTGTTCTCTACTACATAAAAGTTTAGAACCTCAATTAAAATTGTCAAGGCTACTATCAGATTTATCCCGTAGCCAGTCTGAGAGATTGTGGTACTGAACCCACTCTTCCCTGCCTGCCGACAGGCATGCTTTTTGTCCTTTTGTTTTTTGGCGGGGTTTTAGGCTGTGCCAACGAAATTTGCGCGCCACATTAAACTTTTACTTTCGAATACAAATTTTTCTGAAAAGCAAAAAATATAGAACGGATACTATCCACGCTTCCAAGCTATTGTTCCGCATTTGCGATTGCGTGATATTTTAAATTAAGCAATACTGGCAATTTTTCTTCTTGAGGTTCCTCAACTCCTCTTTCTTCGTATTTAGACAACACAAAATCCAAAAACTCTTTTTGCTTTTCATCCAGTCCTTTAAAAATTTTGTCTTTTGATTGTTCTACTCTTTGCGTTCTGGAAATTGGTGTAACGCAAAATTGAATATAAGTTAAAACATCAAAAAGGTCGCTTTGTTCGGCGTCAATCATCTTTTGCAGTGTTTCCAATTCGTCTTTGCCAAACCCTTTTTCAGCAATACTCTCCAAAAATGCTTTTCTGGTCGTTGGATTTGACCAAATTTTTCGGAGTTATTCTTCGCTCTTAAAAAATTCCGGCATAGCACCAAACATATTATCCATAAACTCTTGAATTGAGATTGGTCTGCCGTCCACGCTATAAAACGAAGTTGAAATCATATGTTGAATTTCCCGTTCTTTTCCGTCACGCAATTTTATTTTTAGTTTTTTATTTGGTTTAAAATTTTCATCGCGAACAAGCTCCGCTCCAGTCTCTTCCATCTCAATTTTATAGCTTATTTCTTTCTGTTTCTTTTCTTTTATTTCCTCTATCGGCTCACCGTCCCATTCTGGATCATAAAAATGATGGTAAGCATCCACAAAATCATAAATAGTAAAATATTCTTTGCCGTCAAAAAATCTCGTGCCACGACCAATAATCTGCTTGAATTCAATCATAGAATTGACTGGTCTCATTAAAACAATATTGCGAATATTCCGCGCGTCCACGCCTGTAGAAAGTTTTTGTGATGTTGTTAAAATTGTTGGTATTGTCTTTTCATTGTCTTGAAATTCGCGCAAGAATTGCTCTCCGCGCGCGCCGTCATTTGCCGTTACTCGGACGCAATAATTTGGATCTTTACTTTCTTTCATCTGATTTACCAAATCTCTTATCAATAACGCGTGTGGTTGGTTTGCGCAAAATATAATGGTTTTTTCATTTTGGTTTATTTCCTTTAATATAACACCAACTCGATATTTTTCTCGTTCTACTATTTCAATTGTTTTGTTAAATTCTGGCTCTGTATAAATTTTTCCTATTTCCACTTCACCTTCAATAATTTGGTCGTCAGAAGTATAAACAAAATCGTCAAGTGTCGTTTTAATCCTTTTGACTTTAAATGGTGTTAAGAATCCGTCATTCACACCTTCTTTGAGCGAATAAGTATAAACCGGTTCGCCAAAATAGCGATAAGTATCTACATTGTCGTTTCGCTTTGGCGTTGCCGTCATACCAAATTGAACTGCTGGCGCAAAATAATCCAAAATACCGCGCCAGTTGCTCTCGTCATTAGCTCCGCCACGATGACATTCGTCAATAATAATAAAATCAAAAAAGTCTGCCGGATAATCGCCGAAATATGGTTCGGCAAGCTCACCAACCTCGGCAAGCTCACCAACCTTTTTGCTTTGACCATTTTTAGACAACTTTTTTAAATTTTCAATATCACGATTTATTAACGCAATTTTTTTTGCTTTGCTCCAGCCCTGAATTTGTTTCTCTCTATCAAAAGCCTTATCAACCCTGTTAAAAGTTTCATAATAGATTAATTTTACAGGACAATGCCCTTTTGTAAATTTTGCTCCTTTGCCACTTTTGTGTTGTTCTATTCTTTTCAATAAATTATTTGTGCTACCAGTATAAAAATTACCATCAGCACATTGTAGAATATACATATAGCCTGCTTCATTTGGCTCGCTAACCACTATTTCATTAAAATCTTTTTGACCATCGGTGTCTGAGCCTGCCGAAGACATAAAAGTTTGAAAGATTGTAAAATAAACACTGCCTGCCATCGGCACTCCGCCTTTTTTACGAATATTTAAAGGATTGATGCGAACTAACGCATCCTCATCAAAAGCGGAAAAAGCATTGAACGCTTGATCGGCTAAAATATTTCTATCCGCTAAAAATAAAATTCGCGGTCTTCGCGCAATATATTCGGTGTCTGAGCTTGTCGAAGACAAATTCCAGCGAGTATGAAATAATTTCCAAGCAACCTGAAAAGCCACGGCGGTTTTTCCAGTTCCGGTCGCCATTGTCAAAAGAATTCTATCTTTTTCTTCCGCCACAGCTTTCAAAATATTATTGATGGCGATTTCTTGATAATAGCGTTTGCCGTATTCTCCCTCATTTGGCACGCTGGAAAATTTTTCTTTCCATTCGCTCCAATCCGCAACTTGCCCTGAGCTTGCCAGCGGTGAGCTTGTCGAACCTGTCGAAGGGAAAGTTTTATTCCATAATTCGTCAGGAGTTGGAAAATCGGCAATCTCGCCTTCCTTGCCGGTTTTCATAGATATGGCGTAAATCTCTTTGCCGTTGGTGGCGTAGGTGTAATCAATACGCAATTTTTCGGCATACGCTTTGGCTTGCGCCACTCCTTCGGTAACAGGCAAACTCTCGGCTTTGGCTTCTATCACGCAGATTTTTTGATTTTTATACACCAAAATATAGTCGGCAATTTCAGGTTTGCTTCTTGCGCCTCCAGTTTGAATTTTGCCGTCAGTAATGCGAAATTCGCGCAGGACTTTTGATCCTTCCACTTCGCCCCAGCCGCTCGCTTTGAGTTTCGGGTCAATATATTCGGCTCTTGTTTCTGCTTCGTTCATAAATTATTTCCTAAAAAGTTTAATATATTCATTCATAATAAAAATACGATTTCTGGAAAAACCTGTTTTCTCTATTAAAATTCCCAAATTAATAAAATCTTCTATTAAGTTATTTACTGCTTTATATTTAATATCTAACGCGTTTTCAGCATCTTTAACGGAAATAATTGGATCTGAAAAAAGATATATTAATAATTTTCTGCCATTTTTAGATTTTTTGCCTAATGTTAAAATTTTACCTTCAAATACCTCTCTCAATTTTATGATATTTTCAAAGGTTTGTTTTGATTTTTTTGCTGTTTCAATGATTGCTTCCAGAAAAAATAAAATCCATTGTTCTAAATTGTTATTAGCGCGCACTTCACTCAAAGCGTTATAATATGATTGCCTGTGTCTCTCAAAAAAATCAGAAATATACAAAACAGGATATTGGACAAAGCCCTTTTCTATAAGTTGTAAAGAGATTAATAATCGTCCAATACGACCATTGCCATCTAAAAACGGATGAATTGTTTCAAACTGATAATGCCCAATTGCTGATTTTATTAAAACTGGAATATTTAAATTTTCATTATGCCAAAATTTTTCCCAGTCAGATAATAGCTCGGGTAATTCTTCTTGGCGTGGTGGAATAAAATGCGCGGTATTTATGGATCCCCCGCCAATCCAATTTTGACTAGTACGAATTTCTCCGGGCATTTTGTGTTCACCGCGAACTCCGGATAAAAGAATTTTATGTGTTTTTTTAATAAGGCGCGTTGAAACAGGCAATTTTTTTAAATTTGCTATTCCGTCATTCATTGCCTTAATATAATTTTTTACCTCTTGCCAGTCATCTCTTTTTTCTGGGTCAATTTCATCCACCGACAGAAGCGCTTCATCCATTCCTGTTTTTGTTCCCTCGATCTTTGACGAAGAAACTGCTTCTGACACAACATGCATTTGTATGAAAAAATTTACATCTGGAACTAATGTCCCGTATGCGTTTAACTCACCTAAAAATCTATTTGCTTCCTCAAGATAAATAAATATTTTTTTATTTTCTATATCAAATTCACGATTTATTAAAGATGGCAAAAAGTAGTCATAAGCGATGTTTTTGCCCATAAATAAACCTTTAGCACTTTTTAATTTTCCTGCTTTATAATTTTTCATACTGATAATATAACATATTATATTTTCTTTTGCAAGTTTAAAGGATAATATAGAAATCTATATTTTCTTTTAAGAAATTCTTACAAATTTTTTTCAAACACCTTTCTTGTCTTGCCGTAACTTTATAATTATTATCAATCAAGTATTTACGAATCTTTTGCTCTGCGCCACTACGATATAATGTTCCAGGAAAGCGCATAACAGCTGCTACGCCACTAGTGGATAACCAACTTAATATATGCATTATAAAAGCCAAATCAGCTTTTTTCTTTTTTGGCGCCAATACTCCGGCCGGTGAAAAACGCGAATTATTGATAAGAATAGGATTACTATCCCCTTCCCAACTAATAGAATACGGCGGATTGGAAACAATAGCGTCAAAAGGCTCATCATCCCAGTGCTTTGGATCAGTGAGCGTGTCGCCGTGAGCAAT
>JAYEJU010000009.1:0-11862 GCA_034660655.1 Patescibacteria group bacterium
CTTTAGTTGACGAAGTAGACGCAAGCAACGAATGGCCTGCTGGAGACAAGATAGTGCCAAAACATCCTATGGAGCGATGTTCTGATAATAATTGGTATAACAGTGATGTAGCTGGCGGAACTCCTAAAGCGATAAATGGTTGTAGCGGTGTTTGCGCTGATGACGATCAAGACGGAATTTGTGATGATGTTGATAATTGTCCTAATACTTATAACCCAGACCAAACAGATACTGATAGCGATGGAATAGGCGATGCTTGTGATACATCTGGCACATTAACTATCTGCAAGCAAGAAGATTTAAACAATAATGGTATTTTTGAGGAAGGAGAGCCAGTAGTAACAGATCCTCTTTGGAAATTTTATATCAGCAATGTTGAATATCAAGCTGGCGAAAACGGCTGTATTATAATTGAAGATATGGCATACGGTGAATATAATGTAACTGAAGAAGTAATAGCTGGATGGGAAGCGACTGGCATACCTGGATATAACACAGGAAACGGAGTTTTTGAAAATGATGGTTCTATTACTGTAAATGTTGATCAATCAAACCCAGTCCCTATTATTTATTTTTTAAATTATGATACACCTCAATGTTCAGACGGAATAGATAATGATGGAGACGGACTTACAGATATGGCAGATTCAGGATGCAGCGGTCCTGACGATGATGACGAATATAATCCTTATTGTGGCGACGGAGAATGTAATAACGGAGAAATATGTTCATCTTGTCCAGAAGACTGCGGAGCTTGTAACAATGGAGGCGGAGGCGGCGGTGGCGGCGGAGCAACCACTCTTTATATCCATACTGAAGTAATAGAAAAAGACGGCGGAACACCTCCAGAAACAATTAGCGTTGTTATTACTTGGCATACAAACAAACCAGCAACAAGCCGAGTTGTTTATGGCCCATCTCCAGTTGATTCATCAAAATTAGGTCCTTGGCCTAATTTAGGATATTCTAATTCTACAATAGAAGATTTAGAAAAAGTTACTTTTCATACTGTAATAATAGACGGACTTTCAGCAAACACAAAATATTATTTTAGACCTATTTCAGCAGCTTCACCAGCTGTGTATGGAGAAGAAATATCAATTACCACACAGCAAAAAGAAACTCCCCCTGAAGAAGAAGTTATTGAAGAAGAGGAAGAAGAAACAACTCCTGATCAAGAAGAAGACCAGCCAGAGCAGGGGATCGATGATGACAAAGACACTACTGAACCAAAGACAATAGAGCCAGCTGAACCAGTTAAACAAGAAGATACTGGCGTTATTGGTTCAGGTGTCCAAATTTCAGAGGGCGATGTTTTAGGCGAAACAAATACGCATATAGCCTTAGCTGAAGGCGAAAAAGATGATGATGTAAAAGACGAACAGCCAAAAGATGAAAACGGCGAAGTAAAAGGCGAAGCATTGCCGTGTTATACTGAAGACTGTTCGACTTCAACAGACTCAAAATGTAAATGCTGGTCTGATTGGTGGTGGCTGATTGTGATACTTTTGTTAATTATTGCTTATTTAGCTTATGAAAATTATCGCATCAGAGGCGAAAAAGAAACAGATGAGCCAAAACAAGACGAGCAAGGAGATACATTTAAGCAAGATTAAAATTTAAAATATAATATTTGTGTGAATTAACTTACTAATAAGGAACGCTTATTTTGCGCGTTCCTTATTTTTTATTTGACAAAAATGCAAAAAAATGCTATTATTTTTTTAAAAGAAATACACTTTTAACCTCAACAAAAAAGGAGATTGTAATGTGCAAGAGAGCATGGTTGTGGAGAGATGAGAAAAAGATGGAAGAATTGTATATTTGGTTATTTTTTCATACTGATTTTATTTTTTCTGATCTTATTTTTTATCCTGATTTTCAGGATGATAGGGCAGAAGAGAATGAAGATGATTTTTTTCTTGAAACCCAGAAAGCCGGAAACTGCTTATTCAACGACAATTGTTTGTCGATTTGGAATGAAGCACATCCAGATTACGCTCGCCCTTTACTAAGGAGGGGATTGCGATCTTTAATTGAATAAATATTTAAGAGGAGGAATAAAAACAGGTTCACATCCACCCGATAACAAGGGTGGATTTTTTTTTGCGTTTTTATAAAATATGGTAGAATACTTATAAATCAATTTTCAATTTCTAATTTTCAATTTTCAATCAATTTTCAATTTTCAATTTACAAATTATAAAATAAGAAATACCCTTTCAAAATAAAATGATAAATTTTTTATGAAAGAAACTAAAATTTTAGGCGTAAAAATAAATAATATCAGCAAAAAAGAGGCTGTGGATAAGTTAGGTGAGAGCTTGGGTTCTGACAAACAAAATTATTTCACGACTGTTAATCCTGAATTTTTAATAATGGCGCAAAAAGACGAAAAATTTTTTCACATTTTAAACAACGCTGATTTATCTTTAGCTGACGGCTTTGGAGTAATTCTTGCCTCTTTTCTTTTTCCGCCAATAATTAAAAAACGAACTTGCGGAGCGGATTTGACAAATGATATTTTAAATTACGCGTCGCAAAATAATCAGAAAATTTTCATTCTAATTTGGGATAAAGGATTGTCAAATTCCAGAGAAATATCTTATGAATTAAAGAAAAAGTATCCTAATTTAAAATTTATAATTCAAGAGACTCAACGCAATTCCCCTGCCCTGAATTTTGAAAAAATTAATGAATTTAATCCAAAAATAATGTTAGTCGGACTTGGCGCTCCTTATCAAGAAAAATTGATAAGTAGAAATTTATCTAAAATTCCGTCTGTCAAATTAGCCTTAGGCGTTGGCGGAACTTTTGACTTTTTAACTAAAAAAACAAAACGGGCGCCTAAATTTATAAAAGCCATAGGAATTGAGTGGCTTTGGCGCTTAATCAAGCATCCTGTCAAAAAGCCTATAAAAAAATTCGGAAGATTAAAACGAATTTTTAATTCTGTATTTTTATTTTCTTATCTTGTTTTAAAAGAAAAATTTATCAACCCATTTTTTTACCGCGAAAATGTAGCTTGTTTTTTATATAAAAAAGATAATGATAATGTTAAAATTTTTTTAGCTGAAAGAAAAAATGAGAAAAATCATTGGCAAATTCCGCAAGGCGGAACTGAGGGCGAAGACTTAAAAACAGCCGGCTTTCGCGAGCTAAAAGAAGAGATAGGAACAGGCAAATTCGCTATAAAAGCTATCTTTGAAAATGTTTATAAATATAAATTTAATAAAAAAAGGAAAAAACATTTTATTAAAAATTATAAAGGGCAGAAGCAAGGGCTTATAATTGCTGAATTCAGAGGAGATAACAGCGACATAAATATTTCAAAATATGAATTTTCTAATTGGAAATGGGCTAATATTAAAGATGTATTAAATCAAGTTCATCCAATTAAAAAAGAAGCTATGCGAAAATTTTTAAATTATTTTTATGAATATAGCAATTGACATTCGTTGTTTAATGGATAAAAATTATTCTGGCATAGGAGAACACACTTATCGGCTTTTGTCAGAACTTTTTATTAAAGATCAAAAAAATCAATATTTTTTATTCTACAACAGCGCTAAAAAAGGAATAAAAAACAGATTGCCAAAATTTAGCTATCATAATGTTTTTTATTGCGGATTTAGTTATCCAAATAAAATATTAAATTTAAGCTTATTATTGTTTGGTTTTCCGAAAATAGACGAAATAATAAATAAAAAATTTGCTCATCTATTAAAAAATGAAAAAATTGATTTATTTTTTTTGCCAAACATAAATTTTATTTCTTTGTCGCGAAATTGCAAGCTTATTATAACTGTTCATGATTTAAGCTTTAAAAAATTTCCAGAATTTTATAATTTAAAAGCGCGAATTTGGCATAAACTGGCAAATTTTAAAAAAATAATAAAAAAAAGCAGCAAAATTATTGCTGTTTCAAAAAACACAAAAACAGATATTCAAAAATTATATAATATTCCTGACAAAAAAATACAGGTTATTTATTCGGGAATTAATCAAGCATCAAACATTAAACATCAAGTATCAAATATTTTGAAAATTAGAAAAAAATATAATCTGCCAAAAAAGTTTATACTATATTTAGGCAATTTAGAAGCGCGGAAAAACATTGAAAGCTTAATTAAAGCGTATAGCAAAATCAAGCAAGATATTGGCTTGATTATTGTTGGAGGAAAATTGTGGAAATACAAAAATATTTATAAAACAGTAAAACAGCTGAATTTGCGAGACAGAGTGATTTTTACAGGCTATATCCATAAAAAAGAAAAAAAAATACTGTATAATTTAGCTGATATTTTTGTTTATCCTTCTTACTATGAAGGATTTGGAATTCCTCCTCTGGAAGCAATGGCGGCAGGAACGCCTGTTATCGCGAGTTATTCTTCTTCTCTTCCAGAAATAATTGGCAATTCAGCGATTATAATAGACCCATTCAACGCGAAAGAATTAGAGCAGGCAATAATTCAAATTTTAAATAATAATGAATTACGCGATGATTTGAAAAACAAAGGGATAGAAAACGCAAAAAAATTCAGTTGGCAAAAAACTGCTGAAAAAACTTGCGAATTTATCAACAGAGCTTTTTGCGTAAAAGTTTAAAATGTAATATAATGAATTTGTTAAGAGGGGATTTTTTTATTTTAAATATGTTAAAAAAGAAAAAACAACCAATAATAAAAAAAGCAGTCAAGAAAACTGTTCAAAAAAAGAAAACCAACAAGCCAAAGGTTCAAAAAGCTAAAAAGAAAAAAATTTTAGCGTCTGTTGCTATTAAAAAAAAACAAGCCAAGCCAAATAAAAAAAGCGTAAAAAAATTGATAAGCAAAGTTAAGAAAACAACAGTTAAGCCTAAAAAAACAGCAAAGAAAAAAATTTCTAATAAAAAAATTAAAACTAAAAAAATAATTAAAAAAAATTTAACAAAAAACAAAAAGCAAAGAAGCAAGCCGGCTTCTGATTTAATTATTTCTTCTGAAAAAAAATTTGACAATCTTTTTGCCTTATCAATTAAAAATCTTGATTTTTTAAAAAATAGCAAAGAATTAACAAATAAAAGCCAATTTTTATCGCTTCATAATGAAAAAATATATTTTGCGCCAAGCGTTAATGAAGAAATAAAGATCAATTATGATCTTTCTGTTTTTTCTAAATCTTTGAGACTGATAAATTTTAAAGATAAAAACACGATAGAAATAAAAAAAATTATTAAAAATAAAGCCAACATTGATAGCTCTGAAAAAAATAAATATTCAAATAAAAAATATAATTTTTTTAATAAAGAATTTTTAATAAATAAAACGCCAAAAACAAAAGCAATCAAACAAAATTTTTTAAAAAAATATACTAGCTCAAACAACATTTATTTAGAAGACAAGATCGGATTTTGGAAAATTTTATTTTTTCCTTTTTATACTTTTTTTCGCGCTTTGGAAAATTTTTTTATTGATTTTTCAAAATTAGGAAAAGGACGCTTGCCAGAAATATTCAAATTTTCTTTTCCATTAAACTGGAAAAATTCTTTAGCTTTTTTCGCGATAATCTGTTTTGCCTTGCTTCTGCCTTTTGAGGCGCTCTTTTTATACAATGCTAATTCATATAACAAAGGACTTGTTTTGGGCAATGCAACAACAGCTTTGAATGAATTAAAATTAGGAGGAAAATCTATTTTGCAAAATAATTTAAAAAATGCTGACTGTCATTTTTATGAATCTTTATTAAATTTTAGCAACGCCCGGCAAAATTTAGAAGATATTAATTCAATTGTTATAAAAATTTTAGAGCATGTTCCGATTGACAAAGGAGGCGTTTCTTCTGGAAAAAAATTAATATGTTTTGGAGAAAATATCGCAATGTCAGCTATTTACATAAATAAAATTTTAGAAACAGCCCAAGAACAAGAAAATTTACAAAAAAATAACGAAATTTCTATCAATGACGCAATTTTGCCAGCTTATAATTTAGAAAAAAACTTAATAAAAAAAATTGAATTGGCAAAAAATAATATATTTTTAGCAACAGAAGAGCTAAAAAAGGCAAAATCAAACCTTGATTCAGTAAATTTTAATGTTTTGCCTGAGCAAGAAAAAAAACAGCTTGCTGAGATAAAAGAATTTTTGCCTATTTTAATTTCCTGCTTGGATAATTTTAATGAATTTTTAGATTTTTCATTAGAATTTTTAGGCAAGGAAAATTTTAAACGCTATTTAATTATTTTTCAAAATAATTATGAATTGCGCGCCACAGGCGGATTTATTGGAAGTTTCGCGATGGTTGACATTAATGGAGGTAAAATTGAAAAAATAGAAATTCCAGAAGGAGGAAGCTATGACTTACAGGGAGGGCTTTTAAAAAGCGTTAGCGCCCCAGAACCTCTTTATCTGATTTCACCTTTGTGGCAATTTCATGACGCTAATTGGTGGCCTGATTTTCCAACCTCAGCAAAAAAAATGATGTGGTTTTACGAAAATAGCCAAGGACCAACTGTTGATGGAGTAATTGCTTTGAATCCACAGATAATTATTGAACTTTTGAAAATTACAGGACCAATTATAATGAAAGAATATGATGAAATTATTTCCGCTGATAATTTTATGTGGGCAACAGAATATAATATTGAATTGAGGAAAAATAAAGAATATAAGCCAAAAAAGTTTATTGCTGATTTGTCAGTAAAACTGTTTGATAAATTATTAAATCAATCAGAGGATTTAAATATAAAAAACGGTTTGTCTGATGTTATGGCTATTTTAGACAAAACAATTAAAAGCAAAGATTTGCAGTTATATTTTAATAACGCGAAGTTGCAGAATCTTGCGAAAAAGTATGGCTTAAGCGGGGAAATAAAGCAATCTGACGGTGATTATTTAATGGTTGTTAACTCTAATATTGCGGGAGGAAAAACAGACAGCGTAATATCTCAAAGTATAAATTTAGATAGCGTTATCCAAGAAGATGGTTCAGTAATCAATCAGCTTACAATAAAACGCGAACATAATGGCGACAGCCAAGATTATTTTCAAAGAGTTCGCAATGTTGATTGGATGAGAATTTATGTGCCAGAAGGCTCGCAAATTATTTCTGCCTCAGGGTTTAAACAGCCTGAAAAAAAATATTTTAACAAGCCTGACAGACAGCTTGATATTGACGAAGACTTGGCAATGATGGATCATGGATTTCAAATTGACAAAAAAAGCGCTGTTAGAATTTATAATCAATTTGGAAAAACAGTTTTCGCGAATTGGTCTATGATAGATGTTGGTGAAACTGCTATTATCAAAATAAAATATAAACTCCCTTTTAAAATTCAAAAAGCTATTGTTGAAAGAGATAAAAAATTTGAATTAATGCAAAAATACTTTTTATTTCATAAAGAAGGCGCGAATTTGGATGAAGACTTAAGAGCTTATATCGTCTTAATCCAAAAACAGGCGGGAATTGATTCAGATTTTAATTATAAATTAAATGTTCCTGATAATTGGAAAAATATTTGGAGCAATAACGCTTCTTTAAATTCGTTTTCAGCTGTTTTAGATAAAGATACGCTTTTAGGGAGTATTTTTGAAGTAAAATAAATTTTCGTTTTTCAAAAAGGTGAATTTTATAATTTAAAAATTCGGATAAAATTATGCTTAAATTCAATAGAAAAAATGATAAAAATATAAATAATAATTTTAATAAAAAATATAATCCATTAAAAGATCTTAATTTTTGGGTAGCTCTTGTTATTGGTGGAGCTCCAATTTTGCCTTATTTAATTTTTAAAATGATAAAATATGATATAGTTTGGGATCTTTATAAAGGAGTGATGCCTCCTTTTATTATTTTTTTAGTCGTTTGGGTAGGTTGGATTATTTTTAAAAAAGGTAAAAAATGGAGTTTGCCTGTTGGTTTTATAATATCAGCAACTATAACTTTTATAGTTATGGGATTTACTGTGTATTTAGAGCAAAAGAAATATAGCGAAGAGACTTTAGATAATATGATAAACAAAAGTGTTGAAGAATTGCGATTAGAATTAGAAAATAAAAAAATACAACAAAAGCAGAAACAAGAAAAATTTAAACAAATTTTTCCGCAAAAATAGCAATTTGATATTTATAAAAAACTTAACAGAAAATAATATGAGCTTGACAGTGGCATAAATTTTGTTATAATGAAATTACCTATTATAATAGGTGGAATATTAGTTTTTTAAACATTATAATATGGAATTAAAAAATACTATTTTAGAGCAAAATTCATATTGGAGTAATAAAAAAAAACAAGAAGAATATATCACAAGAGATATAATAAAAGATTTTAGAATTAAATCTAATTTTATAGAAGTTATTACAGGCGTTAGAAGAAGCGGAAAATCCACTATTTTTAACATTTTAATTCAAAAGCTTATTCAAAAAGGGAAAGCTGATCCAAAAGAAATTTTATTTATAAATTTTGATGATCCGAATTTTATTCCTTTTTATAAAAATGTCCAGAAATTAGATGAGATTATTAATGTAGCTGAAATAATAACTCAATCTAAAATTAAATATTTATTTTTAGACGAAGTCCAGAATATAGAATTATGGGAGAAATGGGTCAAGGCAAAATATGACCAAAAAATATTTAAAAAAATATTTATTACAGGGTCAAATTCTAAATTGTTGGAAAGCCAATATATTTCCCGTCTTTCAGGCAGATATTTCAGCCATTTTAATCAACCATTTTCTTTTAAGGAATTTTTAAAATTTTATAAGCAAGATTATTATAAAAAAGATGTTGATATTTTTTTAATAAAGAATAAATTAATCGCTTTATTTAATAAATATTTAAAACAGGGCGGTTTCCCAGAAATGATAATTGATAATAATAAAAATATTTTAAAAATTTATTATCAGACTATTTTATTAAAAGATGTAATTGATAATAATAAAATTAGGGATTCTTTTAATTTAAAACAAATCGCTTATTTTTTAATAACTAACATCACTTGTTTTTTTAGTTATAATAATATTGCTAAAAGCTTAGGTATTCACGAAAGTACAGTTAAAGAATATATTGAATATTTGAAAGAATCTTATTTATTTGATGAATTAAGAAAGTATGATTTTTCTTTAAAAAAACAAAATATTAATAAACGGAAAATTTATTGCGCAGATAACGGATTAATAAATCAAATTGGTTTTAGTTTTTCTAAAAATAACGGTCGTTATTTGGAAAATTTAGTATTTATTAATCTTAAAAGAAGAAAAAAAGAATGTTTTTATCATAATAATAAATACGAATGCGATTTTGTAATTAAAGATGGATTAAAAATTAAAGAAGCAATCCAAGTTTGTTATGAAATAAATGATCAAAATCAAACAAGAGAATTTAATGGACTAAAAGAAGCAATGGAAGCTTATAAATTAAAAAAAGGAACAATTATTACCTATAATCAAGAAAAAATAATAAAAGAGGATAACAAAATTATCACTTTAATTCCAGCATGGAATTGGTTATTGAAAAATTTTTAAACTAAACAAAATTATTTTAAAATAAAATTATGCTTAAATTCAATAGAAAAAAAACAACAAAAGAAAATGATGATGAAATAAATTTTCAGAGCAAGGAAATTAAGAGCGATTTGTCGGAAATTTACGGCGATTATAATGAAGAAGACGGTGGAATGGAATATTTGGAAAAAAATCCAAAAAACAGAGTTGCTACATTTTTTAAAACATTTTTTTCCTGCCTTTTTATTATTCTATTTTTTTGTATTATCGTATATGTAATATTCAACCGTCCGCAAGCTGAAGAAACAAAAAATGAAAAAACAAATGGAATGGTTTTAAGCATAGACGCGCCTAAAACAGCTTCTTCTGGCGAAAAAATAACATATAAAATAAAATATGAAAATCAAGACAAGGTAAAAATGTCTAAACTGCAATTGCTGTTAAGTTATCCAGAAGGATTTATTTTTGAATATTCATCCATTGATAAAGAGCAAAATTACGACAATCTTTTTAATTTGCCGGATATTGAACCGTTTGCTAAAAAAGAGATAGAAATTCAAGGTCGATTAATTGGCGTTGAAAATGAAGAAAAAAATTTATTGGCTTCGCTTTCTTATGAGCCAATGAACTTTTCGTCAAATTTTCAAGAACTTGCCAACTCTAGTGTTCTTATAGATTCAACGGCAATTGATGTTAAAATATCAGGCGCTGAACAAATTTTATTAAATAAAGATTCAGAATATTTAATAAAAGTTAAAAACAGCTCTGATGAAGATATTCAGAATTTGCGATTATTAGTTGTTTATCCAGAAAATTTTTTAGCTAAAAAATTCGGGATTGAACCTGATGAAAACACGAACATGGACGAAGTTGATTTTGGCGCGAAATATAATGTTTGGGGAATTGGAACGTTCAATAAAGGAGCGGAAAAAGAATTCACAATCAATGGCGTATTTTCAGGTAAAATAGAAGACGAACAAAAAATAATCGTAAGGGTAGAAATTGGCGATATTAATAATGATTATAATTTAATTGCCGAAAATTTTTTAATAGCACAAGCGATCGACAAAGACGTGAGACTTGATCTGATTTTAAACGGTTCAAGCGAAAAACAGGCCGTTAATTTGGGAGATAGCCTGAATTATTCCATAATCTACGAAAACAAAGGAGAAAAAGATTTTAAAAATGTTCAATTAAAAATAAAAATTCAGCCTTATTTTGGCGATAATAGCATTGATTTGATAGATTGGCAAAGCTTGAAAGATGAAAATGACGGAAACGTCAGCATTGATGATAAGGAAATTTTATGGACAAGCGATAACATACTTAAATTAAGTTCTTTTTCAGCAGAAGAAGAAGGCGTTCTTGATTTTTCAATTAATTTAAAACAGCTGTCTGATATTTTAGAAAAAATTGATTCTGATAATGGAAATTTAAAAATAAAAAGCGTAGCAGAAATAATAATCGGCAAAGTTGATGAAACAGAATTTCAAATGTCCGTAGAAAGTAATGAAATAATCGCGAGCATAAATACTAATATTGTTTTAAACGCGCAAGTCCAATATTTTAATGAAGATAACATAGCGCTTGGTTCAGGGCCATTGCCTCCAAAGGTAGGAAAAACAACAAAATACAGAATTTTCTGGGAAATTAATAACAGTCTAAACGAAGTAAAAGAAATTAAAATAAAAACAATATTGCCTGATTATGTGGAATGGACTGATAGGTTTAACCAAAGCGTTGGAGAATTAAAATATAATGAAGAAAATAAAGAAATTATTTGGGAAATAAACGAGCTGTCAGCTACAAAAAATATTTCTCAATTAGATTTTGAAATTGGCATAACTCCGAAAGAAGATGATTTAAATAAAATTTTAGTTTTATTAAACAAAACAATTTTAACGGCAATTGACAGCGAAACCGATTCTTCTATTTCAGTAGAACATAAAGCGCTAACAACTGACTTAGAAAATGATCCAATCGTAAGCGGCCGTGGATTAGTTGAATAAAATTAATTTTCAATTTTCAATTTCTAATTTCCAATCAATTTTCAATGATTAATGATCAATTATTAATTATGAATTAATTGATTAACGAATTAACGGATTAATGACCAATGACTCAAATGTTTATATGCTAAAATATCTTGTATTTTTAGTTGTAGTTTTAAGTTTTGAACTTTGAGTTTTGAATTTGAAAAATATGTTTAAAATATTAAAAAAATCTAAATATTCAAAAGCTAGAAAAGGAAGAATAATTACAAAAAGAGGCGCTATCAGCACCCCTTTTTTTATGCCAGACGCCACGCGCGGATATATTAAATCTCTTGGGAACAGCGAGCTTTGCAAAATGAACATTAACGCAATGGTTGTGAATACTT
>JAYEJU010000009.1:11962-19705 GCA_034660655.1 Patescibacteria group bacterium
ATAATTACAAAAAGAGGCGCTATCAGCACCCCTTTTTTTATGCCAGACGCCACGCGCGGATATATTAAATCTCTTGGGAACAGCGAGCTTTGCAAAATGAACATTAACGCAATGGTTGTGAATACTTATCATCTTTATCTCCAGCCAGGAATCAAAGCAATAAAAAAAGCCGGCGGAATCCATAAATTTATGGATTGGAATGCTCCATTGCTTTCTGATAGCGGAGGATATCAGGTTTTTTCACTAATACATCAAAATTCTAATATGGGAAAAATTACAGACAGCAAAGTTGTTTTCCGCTCGCCAATCAACGGTTCAATCCATAATTTAACTCCTGAAAAATCCATTCAAATACAATTTGACTTAGGTGTTGATATGATTGTTTGTTTGGATGATCCAGTTCCTAATCATTCCAGCAAAAATAAAACAGAAAAAGCCGTTAAAAGAACTATTGCTTGGGCAAAAATATGCAAGCGAGAATATAAAAAACAAATTAAAAAAAGAAAAATAAAAATAAGCGAACGACCTTTGATTTTTGGAGTTATACAGGGCGGTAATTTTTTTGATTTGCGAAAACATTGCGTTGAAGAGTTGGTAAAAATAGGGTTTGACGGCTATGGATTTGGCGCGCGGCATATTGATAAAAACGGCAAATTTTTAAAAAAAATTTTGCAATTTACGGCTGATTTAATTCCAGAAAATTCTTTAAAATTCGCTCTAGGGGTTGGAACCCCTGACGATATTGTCCGCTGTGTTAATATGGGCTGGGATATGTTTGATTGCGTTATTCCAACACGCGAAGCTCGGCACGGAAAGCTGTTTTTATGGAAAACAGATAATCTAAATAAAAAAAAATTTTATAAAACAATCAATATTGCTAACGCCAAATTTAAAAATAATTTTAATATAATAGAAGGCAAAAATTCTAACAGCAAAATATCTTACGCTTATCTTAACCATATTTTTAAAACAAAAGACGATCTTGGAAAGCAAATAGCCATTATTCATAACCTAAAATTTTATATGGAGTTAATGAAAAAAATACGAAAAAATTTGTAGTCATTGCGAGTGAAGCCCCAATATTCATCTGGATAAACTCCGCAATCCCATAAATATTATTGCCAATCTCGGGGTTGTTTCGTCGTCATCCGAAATTATTCAAAGGATTCCTCGCAAAGACACTCAATTTTTAGTTTGCTTTTATATTTTTTAGATGATAAAATATTTTATGTAAAAACTATAAAATTATGGAATTAGAAAAACAAAAAAATCAAAAAATTAAATTTCAGCTGATATTTGCGTTCGCGATATTATTTGTTATTTCTTTGCTATTTGGATTTTTGATTATTAACAAAAGCTTTTTTTTAGATAAAAAAGAAAAAAATTACGCCGATAATCAAAAAACAATTATAAATAAAAATAAAGAAACAGAAAATCCGTATGACAAAAATCCATTGCCTCCTGCTGACCAAGAAAAATTAAAATCTGAATACAAAGAAAAAATAAAAAAAATTATAGATTCTTATGAGGAATCAAAAACAATAAGCAATACTGGATTTTGGGCGGATTTTAGCTATTCAACCTTGGATAAACTTTTTAATATGATTGTTCCAGCAAATAAGAAAGAATTTCACTTAAAATTAGTAAGAGGGTTTAATATTATAAATCAAAGCGCGAATAACAAAATCTCGACAGATGGGATAGGAAACGGTTTTGAAATGGTAGATAATGCCATTAAAAAATATTTAGAAAAAAAATAAAAATGTTTAAAAAAATTTTCAACCTTAAAAGATTAAATTCTTTTTTTTCCGCGATTATAGTTTTTATCGTAATGGAAATTTTAGTTTTTAAACCAACATTAATTTGGCTGGCGAGCATATTTATTGTTGCGCTTATATTTTTTTCTGTTTGGAGAATCCTGCCTAAAAGCGTTTCAGCGAGAAAAGAATTAAATAATGAAAATGATATTTTAATTAAAACAATTAAAATTATCAAAATTTTTTTAATAGATAAAAACTATCTGTTTTTTATCGCGCCGTTATTTTTATTTTTAGGAAGTCTTTCTTTTCTTTTGTTTTTGAGAAATATTTTTTTCACGCATTTGTTAATTCTGTTTTTTACTTTTTTTTATTTTTTGTTTTTAGAGGTTTTATTTTTTTATTTTTATTCGCCTTCTTTTTTAAAAAATTCTGAAACAGAATTTTCTTCCCAAGAACAAAAAAATTATTTTGTTACAAATATTTTTACTGTTATTAATCTGCTATCTTTGTTTTTTATTTATTCCACTCTTTTTTCTTTATTATACCTTTTTAACTTTTCATTAACAAAAATTATTTTGCTGGTGATTTTTATTAGTTTTTTATCTAATTATTATCTATTTTTTATATATAAAATTCCGAATAAAATTTCACATTTTTATAATGTAGTTATAACTCTTGTTATAATAGAATTTTTTTGGGGCATTGCTTTTTTGCCAATAAATTTTTATATAAGCAGTCTAATTCTTATCAGTGTTTATTATGCTATTATAGGAATGACATATTTTCATTTTAAAAATGATTTAAATAAAATAAGAGTTTTTAGGCACTTGACAATAAGTTTATTAGTTATAATTTTATCTATGGCTACCGCCAAATGGGCTTAATTTATTTTATGTTTAAAAAAATTCAAAATTTATTTTTTGTGTTATTATTGACAGCTATTGGCTTTATATCTGGAATATTAGGATCATTGTATATTGAAAATAATTTATTACAGCTAAATGCATCTTATGATAAATACATTCAGGCAAGTGACGCGTATCAAAAAAATGAGCTAATATTTTTAAATGATAATAAAAACGATTTTTCAATGGATTATTTCGCAAAGAGTATAGTTGCGATTATTAAAACAAAAGAAAAAACTAATGATTTTTTGAATAATTTTTATTCAGAAGAAGATATTATAGGATATGGCTTTGTTTTAACTAATGACGGCTGGATTGTTGCTTCAGCCGATATGGATAAAGAAAAAAATAGTGATTTGGCTATTTTAAATGATAATCAAATTTTTTCTTTTCAAAAAAAAGCGCTTGATCCTTGCTCTGGAATTTTATTTTTAAAAGTTGAAACTAATGAAAAAAAATTAACAACAATAAAGTTAGGCAATTCAGATAAAATTAAACTTTTTGACAAAATAATAAGCATTGACCTGTTTAATAACGCGTTTGAAGAAAAAATAACTAATACAGGTAAAATTGAAAATTTTATTCAATCAAGTGAAAAATTAGAAAAAAGAATAATTATCAACAGAGTTGTTGATTCAGGATTGCCGTTTGTTAATCAATATGGAGAAATAATTGGAATTGTCAGCAAGACAGGCAAAAATTCATCAGAGCTAATTCCTGTTAATTATTTTAAAGACAAAATAAATAATATTTTGAAAACAGGGGAACTAAAAAGAATATTTTTAGGGGTAAATTATATTGATTTGTCTAGATCTTTTCAAAATAGCCAAATCAAATCTGAAATTAAACAACAAAAAGGAGCGTTAATTTATGATTTGCAAAAAGCTAATGCGATAAAAGCTAAAAGCCCGGCTGAAAAAGCAGGCTTAAAATATAATGATTTAATACTTTCAATTGAAGACGAAAATTTGGGAATAAATAAAAGTTTAAATGAAATAATTCAGGAATATAAAGTTGACAGCGAAGTTGAGCTGGAGGTTTTGAGAAAAGGGAAGGTAGAAAAAGTTAAGGTTAAATTAGAGGAGCTGTAAAAAAATTTAAAAAAGTGAAATAAATTCTTGGCAAGAGTTTTAAATTATATATAATACCAATATAAATAATTTATTAATTATCTAAAATATATTTTATGGTAAAAGTAGCAATTAACGGTTTTGGCCGAATTGGCCGGGCTGTTTTTAAAATTTTAATTGAAAAACATAAAAATTTACAAATAATAGCGATTAACGACTTGACTGACACAAAAACTTTGGCGCATCTTTTAGAATATGATACAATGTATGGAAAATGGGACAAAAAGATTGGATTTAGCAAAGACAGCATTATAGTTGATAATAAAAAATATAAAGTATTCGCGGAAAAAAATCCAACTGAACTGCCTTGGAAAAGACTGGGCGTATCAACTGTTTTGGAATGCACAGGTCTATTCAGAACAAAAGAGCTATGTAAATTGCATTTGAATGCGGGAGCAAAAAATGTTATTATATCAGCTCCGGCAAAAAGCAATGATATTCCGATTTATGTTTTGGGCGTTAATGAAAGAAAAATTAAAAAAACAGACAAAATTATTTCAAATGCCTCCTGCACTACTAATTGCATCGCGCCGATTGTTGAAATATTAGAAAGAAAGATCGGGATTAAAAAAGTTATGATGACAACAATCCATTCTTACACTTCTGACCAAAATTTAGTTGACGGTCCGCATAAAGATTTGCGAAGAGCGCGAACCGCTGGACAAAATATTATACCAACAACAACAGGGGCCGCGTTGGCAACAATCAAAACAGTTCCAAAATTAAAAGGAAAATTTGATGGAATTTCAATAAGAGTTCCTACAGCGCTTGTTTCAATGTCTGATTTTGTTTTTTTGTTAAAAAAGAAAACAGACACGGAAAAAGTGAACAAAATTTTTGTTCAAGAAAAAAAATCAAAAAAATATCGAGATGTTATTGACATAACTGATAAACCATTAGTTTCATCTGATTTTATTAAAAATCCTTACTCAGCAATTATTGATCTTTCTATGACAAAAATAGTTGATGGGGATTTGCTAAAAATTGTCGCTTGGTATGATAATGAGTGGGGTTATTCTAACCGTTTAGCGGAAATAACAAAGTTAATCGCAAAAATTCAAAAATAATTTACTAAAAATTAAAAAATGTTTTCAGAAAAAAAAGGCCGCTGGCATAAAATATTTTGGACTATAATTGTGATATTAATTGGCATTAGTATGATTTTTTGGACGCTTGGTCCTGCTTTTATGTATTAGCCTATATGCAAAAAAAATGGAAAGTCGCGAAAAAAATAAATAAAGAATTAGCAAATAAATTTTTAGAAATAAATCCAATTACGCTTCAGCTATTAACAAATAGAAAAATTACAAAACAAAACAAAATCAATGAATTTTTATTTCCTGATTATGGACGATTGAACGATCCTTTTCTTTTTTCTGATATGGAAAAAGCTGTTGAAATTATTAAAAAAACGATTAAAGAAAAAAAGAAAATAATTGTTTTTGGAGATTATGACGCTGACGGAATAACTTCCAGCGCTGTTTTAATAACCTGTTTAAAAGAACTTGGCGCGAAATGCAATGTTTATATTCCTGACAGAAAAAAAGAAGGATATGGTTTAAACGCGAAAGCCATTGAAATTTTATCAAAGGAAAAAACAGATTTGATTATAACAGTTGATTGCGGAATTAGCAATTGTAAAGAAATAAAAATGGCAAAAAATTTAGGAATGGAAGTTATAATAACAGACCATCATTATCCATCAGAAAAAAAACCTGATTGTTTAATAATAAACGCGCAAGTTGATCATAATTATCCTTTTAAAGAATTAGCCGGGGTAGGGGTTGCTTTTAAATTATGCCAAGCTTTGTTATCTAAAATCAGTAAAAAAGACGACTCTAAAAAAGAAGCTTTCGCGAAATGGCTTTTAGATTTAGTCGCGATTGGAACAATCGCGGATTGCGTTTCTTTGATTGGTGAAAATAGAATTTTAACAAAATACGGATTAGTTGTTTTAAATAAAACCAAACGAGAAGGGCTAAAATCTTTGGTTGAAAAAGCTTCTTTAAAATTTGGAGAGATTGGAAGTTATGATGTTTCCTTTCGTTTGTCTCCGAGAATCAACGCAGCAGGAAGAATGAATGACGCGATAATCGCCTATAATCTTTTAATGTCAAACTCATCTGAAAAATCTAGTAAAATTGTTGAAATTCTAAACCAGCTTAATATAGAAAGGCAAAAAATTACGGATTTAATCGTAAAAAAAGCAATAGAAGATATTGGGAAAAATCCAAAAGAAAAAATTTTGTTTTCTTTTCAAAAAGATTGTCCTATTGGAATTTTAGGATTAGTCGCTGGAAGAATCACTAATTATTACAGCAAGCCATCATTTATTCTATCTGAAAGAGGTAAACAAATTATTAGCTCAGGAAGAAGTATCCAGAAATTTAATTTAGTCAAAGCTTTAAATATGATGAGCGATCTATTTTCTCATTTTGGCGGACATAGCCAGGCTTGCGGATTAACTTTAACAAGCAAAAACGCATTAAACCATTTTAAAAATAGAATATTGAAAATTGCTGATGAAGAATTAATTGAAAAAGATTTGCGCCCTGTTTTAGAAATTGACGCTGAAATAAATTTAAGCGATATTAATTGGAATTTTTTTGATGATCTTTCTAAATTCGCACCTTTTGGGCAAAGTAATAATAAACCGCTTTTTGCAAGCAAAAATTTGAAAATACTTTCTTCAAGAGAAGTTGGAAAAAATGGAAATCATCTAAAATTTTCCGTGAGCGATGACGCTTATGAAGGAGGATGCGGATGGGATTGCATTGGATTCGGGCTTGCGGAAAATTGGCGCGGAAAATTAAAGCAAGGAGATTTAGTTGATCTTGCTTATTATATAGAAGAAAATTGCTGGAATGGATCGCGTGAAATTCAATTAAAAATTATTGATTTAAAACACTCGGAAAAATAAATTAACAAAAAATTTTATGCAAAAAGTAATTATTTACACGGATGGAGCGGCGCGAGGAAATCCCGGTCCAGCTGGAATTGGAATTTTAATAAAAAATATAGGCGATGACAAAAAATATTGCGAATATATTGGCGAAACAACAAATAATGAAGCTGAATACAGAGCCTTGATTTTTGGATTGAAAAAAACAAAAAGTTTGCTTAATAAACAAAAATCAAAGCAAACAGAAATAGAATGTTTTTTAGACAGCGAACTTATTGTAAAACAGTTAAGCCATCAATATAAAATTGAAAATGAAAATATGCAAAAATTTTTTTTAACAGTTTGGAATTTAATACTGGATTTTAAATCAGTTTCTTTTTATCATATACCAAGAGAACAAAACAAAGAAGCGGATAAATTGGCAAATCAAGGCATAGACAATAAATCTGGAGACGGCGGGTTAATTTAAAAATATATTTTAAGCTTAAATTCTATTCCAAAGCTTAATCGATAAATTGAAAATTTTTTTAAAATTTTTTTCAATTTTCTTTAAAACACTTCTATTGGTTTTTTATAGTTTAATCTTTTTCTTGGTCTATTGTTTATTAATTTTTCAGCTCTTTTAATTTCTTTTGTGGATATGTTGGCAAAATCTGTTCCTTTTGGGAAAAATTCTCTAACTAATCCGTTAAAGTTTTCATTGCATCCTCTTTCCCAAGAGTGATACGGATAAGCTCTGTAAACATCCATTTTAATTTTTTTCTCAAGCCACTCATCTTCTTTTCCTATCTCGGTTCCATTGTCATAAGTATAAGTGTATTTTTTCTTTTTGGGTATTTTATTAAATCTTTTCTTTAACTTTTCATGAACTATTTCCATGCTAACCTTATTTAATTTATCAATCAAGCCATAACCGCTTTTTCTGTCAACATTTGTCAGTAATCTTTTTTTTCTATCTTTGCCAATAATCGTGTCTCCTTCCCAGTCTCCGATTCTTTTTCTTTTTTCCACAATCTTTGGTCTGGTGTCAATTCGCTTGATTTTGG
>JAYEJU010000010.1 GCA_034660655.1 Patescibacteria group bacterium
ATTCAAACGGATTAAAATTATATTGATTTATCCACAATTACATTATTAAAAATTATATTATAATATGTTATAATTAATTATGTTATAAAAATTTAATAATTTCTGAACATTATGAAAAAATTATATCTTTCAACTTTAATGTTATTTTTAATAACAATAATTGCATTTTTTTCATTTTTATTTTTAATGTCTCAAAATAATCAAAATCAACCCGCTAATATTTCCAAAAATCCCTCGAATAATAAAAATATAAATGCTAATATAAATACAGAAAAAAAAATTGATAATGGCTTGCCTTTAAAAATTTATCACGTAAACGGCAAAATCATAAAAATAACAAAAGACGCGATTTTTGTTGAAGCAATTATTTTAGAAGGAAAAAAATTAGAATTCAATAAAGAAAGAAAAACTGAAATTATTGAAATTGAAATTAAACCAAATACTAAAATCAATAAACTTACGTTTATTCCAAAAAGCGATGGGAAAAGTTACTCATCTATTATTCAAAAAATTCAATTCAGCGATTTAAAAATAAATGATAGAATTGAAGCAACGGCTGGATCAGATATCAAAGGAGCAAAAAAATTTATTGCTAATTCAATAAAAGTTATGCCAAGATCAATACAATAAAAAAATATCTAAACATCTAGACACTTTAACATTTAAACAAAAATAAAATTCGGTTTTTAGAACCGAATTTTTATTTTTTATATGTTAATAAAATAATTTACCATGGGGGATCAATATCCATTTCAGCTCTGACTCCAGCCTTGCTGTTAACATAGGTTCCTGTTGAATTAATAATATTTTTGTTAATAATTTCAATCTGATTTGCTGGGTTAGAAACATCATTGTCATCATAAGCTTTAATAATAATATCTTTCGCGTCCACAAACGCGGCTTGAACATAAAATCTATAAGCTCTATTTTTCAAAGGAAAAGAAATAACATGAATTCCATTGTTGCAATGCATATAATAGTTGGGAATTGCTAAGGTCAAACTTGACATTTCTGGATCCCAAACACTGCAATTTATTAATAACGAGCTGCCATTTTGGCATTCTATTGTTAGCGCGTCAACTCCGGCATGATAATCAATAACGCCATTAACATCTTCTGCGTCTGGATCATATAAATTTATGTAAAAATTGCCTCCAACTTCAACCAAAGGAATAAAAATATCATTGTCTTTATTAGAAGCGATTCTTGTCCAGCTCCCAGCACCAGCAACTTGAATATCCGCCATATCAATATTATTTATTGTCTTGCCTTTTTTTCTAATTTCAAATAACCCATGTTCTATTCCACACTCCGCTGTATAATAAGCAATTATTGAATTGTCAATTTTTCTTGTGCTAACAATTTCTGAAATAATAAAAACACTCACGCCCGCCCCCATTACCAAAATAATGGAAGTAATTAAAACTCCAAAAATTAAAACAGTTCCTTTTTGATTTGCCATTTTGCATTTTGATTTATCTATCATATATTCTTGTTGAAATAGTTGTTTGAATTAATACTTCTGATTGGTATGACGATGAAAGATCTGAATTATTTTTCAGTTTTAATATAATTGTAGCTCTTGGCTGAACATCTGGACCACCAACAATAAAAGGATCAGTTGAGGGTTTAATATAAAATTCTAATTTATCAACTTCAACACCTTTTGGAGTAACACTATCCCAAGTAATCCCTTCATCTATGCTCATTATTAAACATTTCCCAACGCCAGCCGGACAACTGCCGCACCCCTCGCATAATTTAAAAAAAGTTTTTATGTCATCATTATCTCTAATATATATTTCATCGTCACATATTAAAACAGGATCAGAAAAATCGCTGTAAGAAATAGTTCCCGTTCTTATATATCTTGACATTAATTCAATTGAATAACGGGCGCTAGCAAATAGCTTTTGCCTAACAATAATTTTTCTTTGCGCCGTAATTGAAGTAATAAAAATATCAGCCATAATAGAAATAGTAATTGTAAAAATAGCCAAAACAACAATAATTTCCATAAGTGTAAATCCGCGCTGATTTTTTTTTATGCTTATAAATTTCATATTTCAAAATTAATTTTTTTGCTTTTGAAAATAATTTTGTCCCGCAATATCTGCGGGATTAATTCAATTTTAAATGACATAATGACATAATGTTTAAATATTAAAAATTAAAACATTAAATATTTCAATCAAAATTCTAAATTCTAAATTCAAATTTACTTCCAATTATACAGCTTGTCTCTTGCTAAAACAGATTTCCCGTCTCCCCATATAACTTCAGAAATCACTTGAATTCCGATTTTATCGCTCCCAGGCGCCACATCATTGCATACTTGTCCGTCTTCAGCAATTGTTTCAACGCCATCTAATTCGCAAATCGGATATAATTTAATTAAACGATAAAAATTAGTCGGAATTCCTCCTGGCACAACGCCGTTCCTTTGCTCATAAACTTCGTTTTTTAAATACATTTTACAATACGGACTGCTAATAATATTTGGTTGAAACTGAAAATCCCAATCGCCAGTAGATTCGTCAAAATTTATAATAACTGTGTAATCTTTATTATTATAGAGCCCATCATCCCAAGCAGCTCCCACAACCCCTGAATCTATTCTTAACCAATTGCTATCTCTTTGATTTCTCGCAACTTCAATCCCCTCCCGCAACAAATTTGTCGCTATCATTCTATTGCTATTTTCTTTGTCCGAAGCAAGACTCATTATCACTAAAGAAATAATTGCTGACATTCCCATCGCGATAATCGCTATTGAAGCTGTTGCTTCAATAAGTCCTTGCCCTGTTTGTTTTAATATTTTTTTATTAAACATAAATTTATTCCATATCAATTTGCCCTGTAATTCTTTTAATTTTTATTGTTTTAAAATTAGAAGTAATATTGTGAATTACATCAATTTCAGCAACATTATCTAAAGTATCTTGATTAATGTAAATTTCAGCCTTTGGCAATTTAAAAATTATCGTTAGTTTATTAGAAGCAACGGGAATTAAATTAGATATGCAAACATCACCTAATAAATCAAAATCCTCTATTTTTTCAGTTCCATCATCATCATAAATATAATCTCCGTTCATGTCAGCAAAAAGAGTATAAGAAGATGGATTTGTGTCATTAAAATACGCTCCATAAGCTATTGGAATACTTCCATTATACATCTGTCCCGTCAAACTCATATTCTGAATTTTTTGCATATTAGACATTAAAACAAGAGCTGACTGCCTAAGATTTTCATCTTTTTTCCAAGAAGTAAAACTAGCAACGGAAATGCTAGTTATAATTACAATAATAGAAACTGAAACAAGAAGCTCTATTAAAGAAAATCCAAAAATGTTATTTTTTATTTTGTTAACTATTTTCATTATTAAAAAATAATATTAAAATACCATTCCCATATTTCCTTGCCGTATAATAAAATAATAACTGTCGCTACTGATAAAAATGTCCCTAAGGGAATTTGGCTTTTTATTTTTTTCTTTTTAAACAATAATAAAATTATTGAAATAATAAATCCAATGATATAAGCCAAAAATAAAGCCGCTAAAAGCATCTTCCATCCAAGCATAATTCCCATTAAAACACCCATCCGTATATCTCCTCCTCCGACCCATTTTCCTTGCGACAATAAAAATTGAATTAGAAAAAAACTACCTCCTATTATAGCACCAATTAAAATATTAACCAAAGAAAATCCAAGCAAAATGTTAATAACCAAAGCAGCTCCCATAGCTGGAAAAGTAATCTTGTCTAAGATAAGATACCAGCGAAAATCATAAACAAAAATTATTATTAAAATAGAAATAAAAAGCCAATCGCGGAACAATAGAATCAAAAATTGAAAATTAGAATCTGTTTCTAAAATTGAATGATTCAAATTAACTAAAAACGCAATTGCGAAAAGAAGACCTGTTATTAATTCTATTATCGGGTATTGTAAAGAAATCTTTTTTTTACAATACCGACATCTGCCTTTTAAAATAATAAAGCTTAAAACAGGCAGATTATCATACCAAACAATTTTCTTTTTGCATTTTGGACAATAAGATCTCCCTTTTAGAAAAGTTTTTTTGTTACGCAGGCGTAAAATTACGACATTCAGGAAACTTCCTATAATCGCGCCGAAAATAAAAACAAAAAATAAATAATATACAAACATAATTTTTTTAGTCCTCCCCTTAGATAGTCCCTCCTTGGCAAAGAGGGTTGGGAAATTTTTAGATATTTTTAATTTTTAATTATAAAATCCCCCTTAGTCCCCCTTTGCTAAAGGGGGAAACCGACGACCCTTTTCCAAAAAGGGAAGCTTGCAAACAAAAATCTCCCTTAATTTTTAAAATGTTTAAATGTTTAGATGATATTATTATATCATAAAACCCTAAAACCGAAAACACCCGTTCAGGTGTTTTCGGTTTTTGAATTTTTGATCAAAAAAATTCCTTTGATCTTTTAAAATTTTATATTACCACACAGTAATATATTTTATTATGAATCGTCACTTCCTAAACAAACTGCTGTAGCTGTAGTATCGGTGTCAATGGTTCCGCCATTACTATCCGCACAAACAGGTGCTGCATTTGCAGGTTCTCCATCATCAGAAACTATACACTCAGTAGCCGCCCAATTACTAACACTGTCCAAATCTCCAGCAATAGCTTTATTTTGTTCTAAACTTGTGGCAACCATATATCTTGAATCAGCGCTAGCTCCAGTGCCATAACAATAAATCCATTTTCTTACAGTGCTTGAAGGGTCTTCAGGAAGCCCGCCTGGCAAATAATCTGCCAGCAGACTTTCTAAATTATTTGCCACGCCATCCCAACGATCTGTTGCTGCTGCAGGAGCACCTGGATCAGGAGCTGCCGCGTTATCAGTTATATACATTTCAATAGCTGTTTGAAAAACTTTTAAATCAGATTGTCTTTTAGAATCCCTTGCTTTTATTCTTGTATTTCCAAAAGCAACAACAGCCAAAGTTGACAATAACCCAATAATAGCGATAACAACCAATAATTCAATCAGAGTAAAACCTTTTTTATTTAATTTTTTCATTATTTTTTCACCCCCTTTCAAAATTCATTTAAACATATAAAGAAAATATATGTTAAAGTGTTATTATTATAACATAATAAAACAAAAAAGTTAAACAATAAAACTTGAATTCTATTCCAAAGCTTAATCGGTAAATTGAAAATTTTTTAAAACACTTCTATTGGTTTTTTATAGTTTAATTTTTTTCAAGCCATTCGTCTTCTTTTTCTATTTCGGTTCCATTGTCATAA
>JAYEJU010000011.1 GCA_034660655.1 Patescibacteria group bacterium
AAAAAATTCTGAAATGACAGTAGGACTGTGCTGTTGCTCAAAAAATTTCTGAATGACAATAAAAAAATTTTAATTTTCTTTTGCCAAAAGCAAAAAATTTCACAGGATGAATACTTAATGCTTTTACTATTAAATTTTTTTACATAGCTTAAATTGCCTGAAAACCTTTTGTTTATCATATACTTTTAGTATATGACTATTCCAAAAGGTTTATAAGACCCTAATTTATTTTATTTTTTACTTAACCAACTTTTAAAATCTTCTCTTTTTGAAACGAAAAAGTTAAGTTTGTTTAATCTAATATTCTAATTTTACTCTTAATTTTTTAATCTCTTTTTTAGTAGAAATATTTTTTATAATCTCTTTTAAGTCTTATTTTGTTGTAAAAATTTCCATTAATTTTTGAATATTTTTTTGGGTAATCATAATTTGATTATTTAATTTATAATTTGTTTAATTAATTTTTGTATAATTGTATTATATCAAAATTTTTAATTATTGCAGATAGGATAAATTAAATTTGTCTGAATATTTTTTTTCCAATCTCATAAACAAATATCCCCAAAAATCCATAACAGCATAAAACAGTCCAATCTATTAATGAAAGAGGGACTGTTTTTAAAACTCCATTTAAAAACGGCAAATATACAGCTAACAAAAGCATAATAGCTCCAAAAATAGTCGCTAAAATTAACCAAATATTAGAGAAAATATTCATTTTTAAAATGCTTGTTTTCAGCCCGCGGACTGAATGAATATAAAACAGCGACGCAATTCCAAGCCCGACAAATGTTATTGTCCTCACATAATCAATGTTATTAGATATCTTGTCATAATAATGAAATATAGCAAGCAGAGTAAAATCCATTATAATCGCGTAAAAAATTATCAAATATACTGAATTTTTATCCAAAAGTTTGCTTTGATTTTTTCTTGGTTTTTCTTCCATCACATTTTCGTCAACCTCGTCAAAAGCCAGAGCCATAGCAGGCGTGGAATCTTCAATAATTTTTATCCACAAAATTTGAGCCGGTAAAAGCGGCAATGCCCAGCCAAACATAATAGCGCCACCAAATAAAACGATTTCAGTGAAAGAATCCGTTAAAAGATAAAGAATAACTTTCTTTAAATTATGAAAAATAATTCTCCCCTGCCGAACAGCCTCAACAACCACTTTAAAACTGTCATTAAGAAGAATTAGGTCAGCTGTTTCCTTGGCAATATCAGTTCCAGACCCTAACGCTAATCCAATATCAGCGGCTTTAATTGCTGGAGAATCATTAACTCCATCCCCTGTCATAGCGACAACCTCGCCTTTTTTCTGCCAAAGCTTTACAATACGCAGTTTGTGTCTTGGTTCAACTCGCGCGAATATTTTAATATCTTTTAATTTTTCGCTTAATTCTTCATCGTTCATTTTATCTAATTCCTCGCCAATTAAAATATTTTTTTCTTTCACTTTTAAACCTAAGTCTTCAGCAATAGTCTTGGTTGTTAACTTATGATCGCCCGTAATAATAACTGGCATAATTCCCGCTTTTAAACAATTTTTAATGGATTGTTTAGCGTCAGAACGCAAAGGATCAGCCAAGGCCACAAACCCGACTAAAATTAAATTTTCAAAATTTTCTTTTTTTACGCAAAATGATTTTTCACAAGATAGACTACTGGTAAATTTCTTGCCTGCTTTTGAATTTTTTAAAATTTCTTTATAGCCAACGGCAATTACTCTTAAACCCTTAGAAGTCAAATTCAAATATTGCTCATTAATTTTTTTTTTCTGTTGAGCTGTAAATTTTACATTTTTATTTTTTATTCTAACAAAAGAAGCAAAATCAATTATTTTTTCAGGAGCTCCTTTAATATAAACAGTAAAATCTTTGCTTTTCTTTTTCTGATGCAATGTTGCCATAAACTTGTATTCTGAATCAAAAGGAAACTCCGCTAAACGCTTTTCTTCTAATTGCAAATCCTTTTTAATAATGCCTGTTTGCGATGCCGCTAAATACAACGCTTTTTCAGTTGAATTTCCATGCATAATAAAATCTTTTGTTTTGTCTTCACTGTTTTCAATAAACACATTATTGCATAACATTCCTATTTTTAACGCTAAATAATGATTATATACACTGCCTTTTTTTACAACTCCTTTAAATTTATTTATTCCTTTTTTAACCTCAAAATCGTCTGTAACTATCTGGTCAACACGCATTTCACCTTTAGTAAGAGTTCCTGTTTTATCAGTGCAAATCACGGAAACAGAACCTAATGTTTCAGCCGCCATCATTTTTTTTACAAGCCCTTTTTTCTTTAAAATCTTTTGCATGCCAACAGCTAAAATAATAACCATTGCAGGAAGCAAACCTTCTGGAACAGCCGCGACAACTATTGCCACAGAAGTTAAAAACATCTGATATAAATCTCTTCCTGTTAGCCATCCTAATAAAAAAATTAAAACATTTACGACAATAAGAACAATGCCTAAATTTCGGCTAAACTTTCTCATTTTCTTTTGCAAAAAAGATTCAGTATCTTTGACTTCCTTTACTAAAGAACTGATTTTCCCTAATTCGCTTTTTATTCCCGTAGACACAACAAGAACTCTGCCTTCTCCGCGCGTCACAACTGTTCCAGCGTAAACCATATTTTTTCTGTCTGGCAAAAGCAATCCAGAATCTATTTTTTCTACTTGCTTAATTATTGGAACAGACTCTCCAGTGAGGGCTGATTCTGAAGTTTCTAAATTATTAACTTCTATTACCCTGGCGTCAGCAGGAATTTTATCTCCTTGTTTTAAAACCATTAAATCGCCGACAACAACTTCTGACGAAGGAATAATTATTTCTTCTCCGTCGCGAATAACTTCAATTTCATATTTAATCATATTTCTTAATTTTGAAATAGCGTCGTCTGCTTTTTTTTCTTGGACAAAACTGATAACAGAGCTGATTAAAATAACAATTGAAATAAAAACCCCGTCAAAAATATTTTTAGTGGCAAAACTAATTAGAGCAGCAACCAACAAAATATAAATTATGGGATTTTTTAATTGTTTTAATAAAAGTATAAAAACAGATAAAGGTTTTTCTTTTGGCAGTTCATTTAATCCATACAAGGAAAGTCTTTTTTTGGCTTCTTTTTTTGACAAACCGTTTTTTGAAGTTTTTAAAATGTCTATTGTCCGCCGTATTGACAAAGAATGAAAATTTTTATTTGTCATAAATAATAGTTTTAATTATTTCTATAATTTTTTCTGTTCCGTCAGCTTTAAATATTTCGCTGATATTTTTACTTAATCTGTCTTTCACATCTTTATTATACAATATTTTTTTAACTGTTTCAATAAAAATATCATCAGTGATATTTTTTTGATTTAAAATAATTGCGGCGTCAGCTCGCGAAAAAATATCAGCGTTTTCCTCCTGATGGCTGTCTGAAATCGGAATTAAAATTGACGGTTTTTTAAAAGCAGACAGCTCGCTTAAAACCCCTATTCCGCAACGGGAAACAATCGCGTCACTAACCGCGTAAGTCTTTATAGTATCTTGCAAGAATTCAAAACTATGATATTTTTTATTAAAAGCGATTTTTATTGATTTATTTTTTCCTGTAATATGGATTATTTGGCAAAATTCAGTTAATTTTTCTAAATTATTTTTAATTAAATTATTTATTGCCATGGCTCCTGTTCCTCCGCCCAAAACAAGCAAGGTCGGCAAATTATCAATCAAATTAAATTCATTTTTAATTTCAGCCAAAAGCTGACCAGCCTTTGGCTGGCGTAATTCATAATTCGTAATTCGTAATTCTTTCCGAACTGGATTTCCTGTCCAAACTGTTTTGTTTTTTGGATAATCATTTAATGATTTTTCAAATCCGACTGTTATCTTGTCCGCGAACGGCGCCATTATTTTATTAGCTAATCCTTTTCTAACATCCATCTGATGAATTAAAATAGGCACTCTTAATATTTTTCCAGCAAAAATAACTGGAACGCTCACAAAACTTCCCGCTGATAAAATAATATCTGGCTTGAATTTCAAAATAATAAAAAAAGAAAGAAAAAATCCTATTAAAATTAAAAAAGGGTCAATAAAATTTTTAAAACTAAAATAACGCCTAAATTTGCCTGAAAAAATCGGCTTAACATCAACTCCTTTTTTTTCTAAAAATTTTTTTTCTGGTCCGTTTTTTGTAATAATAAATAAAAAACAATGATTTGCTTTATCATTTTTCATTTGTTCCATTATGGCTACAAGAGGCATTACTGAGCCCATTGTCCCCCCGCCTGTTAGTAAAATTTTTAAATTTTTATCAAAAACCATTGACATATTTTTTATATAATATTAATTGTAAGAATCAAGAGCGTTGTTTACACTTTCTGTCATTCCGGAAAATAGATTTTCTAAGCGAGCCTGCGAGCTTTTAGAAAATCATTTATCCGGAATCCAGAAATTCAATTGATTTGTGGTTATATATAGCGTGACAACCAAGAAAAATTTTTCAAAAAGTGTAAATAACGCTAGTATATCTTACATATTAATAATTGAAAAAAACTTTCAATATAGACCCCCCCCGTCCACATCTTTAATAGCTTTACTTTTTATCATCGATTATTAAAGAGGATCTGGGGTTTTTTTATATCTTTTTTTATTTGTTTAATCAACTTATCTTTAGAAGCAAATTTTTTTATATTTCTTATTTTATTAAAAATTTCAATTTCTAATTCTTTGCCGTAAATATCTTGGTTAAAATTGATTATTAAAACTTCCGCTGAAATATTATTACCAAAAGTTTTTTTAGGACCATAATGTAACAGTCCTTTATAAAAATTTTTTTTAAATTTAATTTTGCAATCATAAACGCCAAACTCTTCCAAGCTGTCAATTCCTGAATTCTCAATGTCTAAATTAGCTGTCTTAAAACCAATAGACTTTCCAACCCCCTCCCCTTTTATCACTTTTGATTTAATAATTACAGACATATTATTAAAAACTATACCATAATTTTAAGTAAAATCAAATCAAATTGATTGACAAAATGTAAAAATCCATTATACTAAAATAAAAATATAATAAACTAATCTAAAAATATGGCACACAAAAAAGCAGGTGGATCCTCGTCAAATATACGCGATTCAGAATCAAAGCGCTTGGGCGTTAAGCTTCATGATGGGCAATTCGCGAAAGCAGGATCAATTATTATCCGTCAAAGAGGAACAAAATTTCATCCAGG
>JAYEJU010000012.1 GCA_034660655.1 Patescibacteria group bacterium
TTTTTTGTTTTGAAAAATGGAAGAGGGGCTGGGGGTGAATTCCATTTTTCAAAACTCCTTATTTTTTTTCAATTTGTTCAATCAATGCTTTTGCAACATGCCATATTAAAACTGGTGGTATTGCATTTCCTATTTGACGATAAGCGTCTGCTTCACTTCCGACAAACTTAAATTTATCAGGAAAAGATTGTATTCTGGCAGCTTCAAGCGGTGTAAATCTTCTATATAATTCTTTTTTGGGATTAACAAGTAAAACAGGATCTCTTGAATTTAAGCTTACTTTTGCTAGATGAGAAGTAACAGTTAAGCATGGTTTTTCTAAATCTTGCCATAAGCCTCTCTTCATATTGTTCTTAGCATTTTTCATTCCCTCAACAGCTTTTTTCGAGAAATAATATTTATCATCTTCTGGAATTAATGAATCAATAACTTTTTTTAATGGAACCCAACCACTTTGTTTTTCTTTTGGATTTTCATGAAATATGTTATCGGGAAAGACAAATTTTTGATTGAAATCTTTTCTTATGCCAACAATAAAAACGCGCTGTCTTTTTTGTGGAACCCCAAAATTTGCAGCGTTTAATAATTTGTAACTCAAGTTGTAGCCTTGATCTTCAAACTCTTTTAATACACTTTTAAAAATTTTACCTTTTTTTAATACCATTAGACCTTTTACATTTTCGGCAATAAAGGCAATAGGCTTTTTTTGTTTCAAAATTCTAGCCATATCTTTATATAATTGCCCTCTATCATCAAAAGGATTTTTTGTTGGGTTGACTGTACTAAAAGATTGGCAAGGGAAACCACCTATTAAAATATCAATATTTGGAATGTCTTTTTCTTTACAATCAGTTACAGACCCAATTATAGCTTTGTGCTTAAAATTATTGTTATAGGTATTTATTGCTTTCTGATCTATGTCTATCGCATATTTAATTTCAGTTGGTAGTTTGTCATATTTTTTATCAACAAATTTAAAACCACCTAAAACACCTAGGTCGCTACCACCACAACCACAAAAAAGTGAACCTATTGTATATTCTTTCTTTTTCATACTTTTTCAAAAGTTAAATCAATAGATTTAAGTGAGAAATCCAGTCTGTAATTTATTGGAGTACACTTTACTAATCGTTCCTGATTTTTCAGATATGGGTTCTTAATTACATAAACAATAATTTTTTCTGGGGTAAAATAGACCCTGTAAATTGAAAAAGAATTGGAGTGTTGTTCTGCTGCAATCCATTCATTTCTTGTTAGCGTGATGGCGTCTATCCAACCGTCAATTCCCTCATTTGGAACTGTAACTCTTTTTGTGGACTTAACTTCAATATAATGCACAAATTCTGATTTTTCAGAACCGTCTGCAAAAATTGATTGTATGTCATATCCAAGACCTTTTGTTTTGCCGAGTAATAATACTTTATTAGTAAGTCTTTTATCATACTTTTCGACTTTTTCTTTTTCGTAAGTAAATACAAAACTTTCTCCATCATCTCCAAGTGCTATTTTATCAAAGTCGGAAATTTTTGGAGCTTTTTCTTCAATATTAAACTGAATTGCATTGATCGATGTGCTAAATAGCTCTATGCCACCCTTGTCAACGCTTGAAAAACAAACTTGCCAATCATGCAATAATCTCTTTCTGTCCTCTATGGAAGAAAATGAATATTGATATACATCAAAATTTGGCTTTTTGTCATGAAACGATCTTATATAATCAATTGCAACTTTTTCGTAGGGATTTAAATAAATTACTTTATGATCTGTTCTAATTAAATTTGCAAGTTCAAGTAGGTTTAACTGTTCATTTATATGTTGCATTGAATAAGATGAGGCTTTTCCATCATCTTGTACTTTAACGATTTTACCTAAGTTTCTATACTCAATAATTTTTTCATATACTTGAATAGGTGGCACAATAGATTGCAAGACCTCAAGACTGTTCAAGACAAAATAAGCAATTTAATCTTTTGTTATTTTAGTGTTATTTTCTTTCGCAATATTTAAGAGTTCTAAAATAAATGGGAATTGTCTAATAGAAATATTTTGAGATATTTTTTCTTCAATAGTGTGAATACTATCCATTCCATTTGGAAATTGAAATTTTACACAAATATCTTTAAAAAATGCTGGTTGATCTTCATTTTCTAAAAACCTTAATGTGCGTTCAGAGGGATATACAGTATTATCACTATCGTAATAATACATACCAAAAAGTTTACCTGCTATTTCAGTTCTGTGGTTATCTAGAGTTTTCTTTGTTCCGCCTATTATTCTTTCAAGGTATTCATTAAATATTCGAGGAAACTCGTCTTTAGAGCATGGGCAAATCTCTTGAATAATTTTTGCGTATTTTGGCAACAAATTATCTAGGTCTGTTTTTGCCTTACCTCTTATTATTGTGCATCTAAATTGTATTTCTGGATTAAACATATTGGTATTATAGAAGTTTTAAAAGGTTTTTTCCAATAACTTTTCCAAGTATGGGAGGGACTGCATTTCCTACTTGTTTTAGTTGATCATTTTTCTTCCCACAAAAAATAAAAGTATCGGGAAAAGATTGTATTCTGGCAGACTCTCTTACAGTTGGCACTCTATTAAATTTATAATGAAAATGATGATTATGTCCTGTATCAATCGTAAAACTTGGTTTTTTACTATTTAATCTTGTCCAAGCAATATTTACTTTTCTTGTGTTCTGTAAATTTTTTGGTAAATCTTTATAGTTTCCTCCGTCTGGAACAAGTGAAATTATTTCCACTGTTTTTTCAGTATGTTTTGTTGTCTCATGATTGAAAATTTTTATTGAATTTTCTCTTATCATTTTTTGATATTCTGATTTCGGAAAATGAGGGTACAAAGTACCGTCTTTAATTTCGTTTTCTGGTAAATCACTAATGGCTTCAAAAGCAGTTATTTTATTATCTTTATATTTTCCTTCTGGGAAAGTAAAACTTTTACCATTTTGCAATCCGACAAACACAACTCTTTTTCTGTTTTGAGGCACTCCAAAATCAGAAGTAAGCAAAATTTTATAAACTACTTTGTAACCTAATGCTTCAAATTCTTTTATGATTTGATCTTTAACTTTTCCATTATTCATGGCTACCAAATTTGGAACATTTTCCATAATAAAAGCCTTTGGCTTGAAATATTCAACAAAGGAAACAAAAGATTGATAGAGTTTATTTCTCGGATCGTTTGGATTTCTTTTTCCTGAAATTGAAAATCCCTGACATGGAGGACCACCAATAATCACATCAAATTTTCCATTGATTTCTTGAGGTTTAACTTTTGATAAATCTGCACATAAAACCTCTGAATTTTTATGATTATTTTTAAATGTTTTCAATGATTCTTCCCAATTATCTATGCCTAGTGAAATTTCAAAACCAGCCTGTTCAAAGCCAAGAGATAAACCACCGCAACCACAAAATAGATCTAAAACTTTTAAATTCTTTTTTGCCATTTTTGTTTTCGTATTTCCTTGCATAAAGTAAATAAGTTAATCATTTGTATTGTATCTATTTTCTCTTTATAAATAAATCGTTTTCGGAGCGATAGCGGAGAAAACACCTTTTACCCCCCCCTCTTAAAAAATTAAAAAAATCAAATTCCTTATTTCTTAAAGCCCATCAAAAACATTTCAATAAACAAATTTTTCAAAAATATGTCGCCTAACATTTTGCATATCAGATGTTTTGCGAAGCGTAGCGGAGCAAAATATGGGAGAGGTCTCTGTTAAGAGACCGAACCTGATATGCTGTGTTAGCTGATGTATTCCTTTTCTTTCCCCGATTCTTATCGGGGTTGTTTTAAAAAATTTTCAAATTTCTTTGTTTATTTATTAAAATTCCTCGAGTAATTGGCCCAAAATAACCAATGCTCGGGGCTATACTGTTGTTTTTTTGGAATTTAATCAGAGCTTCTTTTGTTAGTCTGCCGAAAAACATTGTTTCTTCTCCAGGAGAGCCAGGTCCTGATTCAGTCAGGATAGAACCATTGTTATTAAGGTAGATCTGCAATTGTTTTACATCACCTCCGGTTGAACCAAGAAATAAGTCGCGGGTAAATTCAGTCTCAGCTTTTTTATACTCTTCTGTTTTTTGATCCTTAATTTTTATTATTTTCCTCTCTGGGTAGGTGAGGTTGCTATTAATAGTTATAATCTCATCCCAATTATAATTAAAGTAATTGAACGTTTTTTCATCGTAGATCCAGTGCTTTACCCCGTCCGTTAGCAAGTAGATCTTTGGTGAGTCTGCATACTTGATTAGTTTGTTGTTACCAAAAGACTGGAATGATAGTTGCTCAAAAGTTAGGTCAATCCGGTTAACTAATAGTTCATTGTAGGTTAACTTAATATCATTAATATTATCGTTGTCTAAGTCAATGTGTTGGGCTTCTTCAATGTCCAGTTCTAATATTTGATGATTTGGTGTAATTTCCACTTTAATTTTTTGGCTTATCATGTCTAAATTAGCTATTTTTAGATTACATACTTGAGCCTCTTGTGTTTTACTGACTACGGCACTAAATTCTGCGGTTGAATCTATAAACATCAAAACATTGATTGGTGTTTGGTTAAATTTATGTATAGGTTTTAATTTATACATGGGAATAAAAGTATCAGTCTGACCAATACCAATCGACGGAAGAATGATACGTGCCCCACCACCAGAAGCATTACATGTACCGTCTGAAAGAGTATATCCATCATTGCAAGTAGCCACCCCGCAGGTTGGGTATGCGTTGTAGGTGGCGGTATTATCTATTGTTGGGCAGGTTGGGGTTATGAATGCCCAAGAAGTTGTATCAGAAATACCAGCATAGCTATTTCCTGTCGCATCATCAAAGGCTGTGGCATCTATTTGGATATAATATTGTGTTTCATTATTTAGGTCAGAAGTGGGATCAATAGTGATTTCAGCGGTTCCAGAACCGGAAATATTAGATGTTACGTCAAACTGTTCAATTTGCGTGCCGTCTGATTTGTATAAAGTAATATAGCCCGATTCAGCATCAACAGCTTCATCAAAGGTAGCGACTATGTTAGAATTAATGGCCACACCAGTGGCACCGTCTGCAGGTGAGAGGGTGGAGACAGTGGGGTTGGTTTCATCCGCTGTAGTAAAGCTATATGTGGTGCTATTTGAAATACCAGCATAGCTATTCCCTGCCGTGTCGTCAAAGGCTGTAGCATCTATCTGTAAATAATAACTTGTTTGATCATCTAAATCAGCGGTTGGATTGATGGTTATTGTGTCTGTTCCCGACCCACTTATATCTGAGGTAACATCAAATTGCTGGACCAAAGTATCATCTGATTTGTATAATGTTATATTTCCGCTCTCTGCATCTACCGTTTCAGTAAAAGTAATCACAAGGCTTGAATCAGTTGCTACGCCGGTAGCATCATCCGCCGGAGTAGAACTAAGTAGCAAAGGATCACTATCTTGTGTATTTGTAATGATAATATTTGTACTATCTTCAACTGTTGCAGTCTCACCTCCTAAGCCACCATATTCAATAACATAATCAAGAGCATGAACAGGAACATAATCATTCCATCCACCTGAATTACTAATTGCTAAATAATTTTCAAATCCCGCATCTCCCTGATTTACATTATTTGGCTCTCCTACGTTCCAATCTTCATAAAATCCCGGAACAACACTTCCTCCTAGTCCTCCAGTCCAAAACTTTGTTCCTGCTTCAGGCCCCGTCGCCCATTCCCATTCACCCTCTGAAGCTCCTTCTGCTACTGCGTCTGAAGCACCATACCATGCGTCAGACCCTTGAGGCACCTTTGATTTAACAAAATCATTTTCACTAGAGCTGGTAATTGTTGCTAAATAACCAGTTAACCCATTGAATGAGCTAGAAGATGCGACAATTTTTGCCGCATCCCAATTTAAACCACTAGCTGATAGTTTATAGTAATGCCCATTATCTGGATTATAAGCAGCCCCGGTCGGAGTTGCAGATGCTTCTAGCGTGGTAGACGAACTTCCGCTTCCTTGATAAGAAAGAGTTGCAAGTGCATTATTAACATTAGTTTGTGAACCTTCAAAAGCAATTGTACTACTACCAGTCCAATCTCCAGAACCATATCCTGTTGGAGCTGTTAATCCAGTTGAAGTTGTTATTTTTATAGTTCCACTTGTTACCGAAAGCGTGATAATAAGATCTGTAGAAAAACCACTCACTGAGGAAGTTGTTCCCGAAGAAGAAAGCAGTACGTAGGATGTTGTATCTGCTTCCAATGTAGAGGGCATCGTAATCGTTGCCGCATGTACATTACTTTTAAGTATAAAAAAACACATAAATGATAATACAGAAATTAATATTACTCTGTTTATTGTATTATTTTTTATAAAAGTTTTTATCATAAATTTTTTGATTATAATATGTGTCATTATATCATTTTTGTGGAAACAAATAAAATATTTTTTAAAACAATTGGGCGATAGCCCAGAAAAGAAAAGGAATATTTCAGTTAACAAGTTATATGCGAATTAGTTGATTCATTATTTTAAACAAGCTAAAATAATTATATAAACTTTAAATCATAAATAGTTTATGAAACAAAGTGATTATTATCCAAGCCAAAATCCAATTTTAAAATTAAAACAAGAAATGAAACTGCGAGGCTTTAGCCAAAAAACTGTTAAAAGCTATTTATATTATATCACAGAAGTTTTAAAATTTGCAAATAAAAATCCAAAGATAGTTAATACAAAAGATATTAGAAATTATTTGGAAAAATTGGCGGATAATAAACAATCAGCTTCAACTTTAAATACAGCTTATAGCGCTTTGAAATTTTATTTTGAAAAAATTTTATATCGTCGCTTTTTTGTTAATATTCCGCGAGCGAAAAAATCAAAAAGATTGCCTGAGATTTTTACTAAAAGCGAAGTTAAAAAAATATTATCAACTATTCAAAATGTAAAACATAAATTATTATTAGGATTGATGTATTCTTCGGGATTAAGAGTTTCTGAAATAGTTAATGTTAAAGTTAGGGATTTAGATTTTGAAAATAATATGTTAAAAGTTAGGCAAGCCAAAGGTGCGAAAGACAGAATAACTATAATGTCAAAAAAAGTGGTTAATGTTTTAGAAAAATATGTAAAAAACAAGAAATTAAATGATTATGTTTTTGAAAGCACGCAAGGAAGCAAATTAACCGAAAGATCTGTCCAAAAAGTATTTACACAAGCGTTTAAAAAGTCTAAAATAAAAAAGCAAGCCAGTTGTCATAGTTTAAGGCATAGTTTTGCGACCCATCTATTAGAAAGCGGAACCGACATTAGATATATTCAAGAATTGTTGGGACATGCCAGAATAGAGACTACACAAGTCTATACTAAAGTCGCCGGCAATAAAATCAAAAACATCAAAAGCCCGTTGGATTAAGAATTTATAATATAATTTGTAAGAATCAAGAGCATTGTTTGCACTTTTTGAAAAATTCTTCTTGGTTGTCATTCCGAAAAGTATAATTTCTCGACGAGCTTGCGAGTCGTAAGAAATTAACTTATCCGGAATCTACGCTATATATAACCACAAATCAATTAAAGCTATAGATTCCGGATAAATGATTTTATAAAAGCTCGCAGGCTCGCTTAGAAAATCTATTTTCTGGAATGACAAAAAGTGTAAATAATGCTAGTATATCTTACATATAATTTTATGTCATCAAAAATATTTTCAGCAGCAGCTGTTGGTTTAGACAGTGAATTAATAGAAGTAGAAGCTGATATTTCGGGCGGACTTGGTAATTTTATTATTGTTGGTCTTCCAGACACTGCCGTGCAGGAATCAAAAGAGAGGGTTAGAGCCGCTATTAAAAATAGTTTTATTCCTTTTCCGCAAACAAGAGTGACAATAAATTTGGCGCCTGCTGACATAAAAAAAGAAGGGCCTGCTTATGATTTGCCAATAGCAATCAGTATTTTGCTGGCAAACAATAAAAGATTTTTACCAAAGTATGATTTGAAAAAATCTGTTTTTATTGGTGAGCTTTCATTAGACGGATCATTACGTGGTGTTAATGGAATATTGCCGATTGCCATAATGTGCAGAGATAGAAAAATTAATACTCTGTATTTGCCAAAAGCTAATGTTAAAGAAGCGACTTTAATAAAAGGCGTTGAAATAATCCCTGTTGAAAATTTAAATCAATTAGTCAAACATTTAAGTGGAATTGAAAAAATATTGTCTTATCAATGTCATGGAAATTTTTTAAATCAGGAAAAGCAATATGCTTATGATATGGCGGATGTTCGCGGTCAGGAATACGCAAAAAGAGCAATGGAAATCGCGGCGGCTGGAGCGCATAATGTTATAATGGACGGGCCTCCAGGATCTGGAAAAACTTTATTAGCGCGGACAATGCCGTCAATACTTCCTAAAATGACGTTGGAAGAAGTATTGGAAGCTACAAAGATTTACAGCGTGTCAGGCAAATTAGCAAAACGCAAACCATTAATAAATATTCGCCCGTTTAGAAATCCGCACCATACTGCTTCTTCTGTTGCTTTAATCGGCGGAGGTTCGTGGCCAAAACCAGGCGAGATAAGTTTGGCTCACAGAGGAATTTTATTTTTGGATGAGTTTCCTGAATTTAATCGTCAAGTGTTAGAAAGTTTGCGCCAGCCATTAGAAGACGGAGTCGTGACTGTTTCGCGTGCGTCCAATAGTTTAGAATTTCCTGCTAAATTTATTTTAATCGCGGCGCAAAATCCATGTCCTTGCGGTTACGCAAGCGATCCTGACAAAGAATGCGTTTGCTCCCCCGGTCAGATTATGAAATATCAGCGCAGGATTTCAGGTCCGCTTTTAGACAGAATTGATATGCATATTAATGTGGAAAAAGTTAAATTGGAAAAATTAACCTCAGACGCAAAAGGCGAAAAATCAGAATTAATAAGAGAAAGGGTGCAAAAAGCGCGGAATATGCAGAATAAAAGATTTGAAGAAATGAATATTTTTACTAACGCGGAAATGAGTTCGCGACAAGTAAAAGAGCTTTGTAAATCTGAAGACCAAGCGTTAAATCTTTTGAAAAATGCTGTTCAGCAATTTCATTTGTCAGCGCGTTCTTATTTTCGGATGTTAAAACTCGCTCGCACAATAGCTGATTTAGCGGAAGAAGAAATAATCAAAATTCAGCATATGGCAGAGGCGTTGCAATACAGGCCAAAAACGGAATAAATTTATTAAAAAATAAAAAGCAGGAAGTTTTTAATGAACTTCCTGCTTTATTTTTGTGGGCATACGTGGACTCGAACCACGGACCTCGTCCTTATCAGAGACGCGCTCTAACCAGCTGAGCTATATGCCCCAAAATCACTTTAACATCTAAACACACTAATATTTAAACATTTTAAATATAATTTTTATTTGAATTAATTTTATCAAAATTTTTTAAAAAAGCAATTGTTATTGTCTAAAATAATTTTACATTTTGATTTGTTCTGCTAGAGGCGGACAAGCATTTTGAGTTTTGATTTTTGCATTTTGAATTCTTACTAATAAACCCCGCTATCGCGGGGTTATTTTTTAACAACTAAACAGCAACAAGTAGATAACATTTTTTAATGTTTTGATTTATCTAATCTCATAGACAAGTAATAATCTGATTTCCCCAAATATAATTTGGGGCGACCTATAATGATTAGTAAAAAAATTATATAAAATAATTTTTTACTAATATTTTCTCCCTAGAAAGGAGGTGATCCATCCACAGCTTCCGCTACGGATGCCTTGTTACGACTTTGTCCCTGTTACCAGCCTTACCTTCTTCCGCAATACTGCGGAATTCGGGCACTGCCGGCTTCCTTGACATGACGGGCGGTGTGTACAAGACTCGAGAACGTATTCACCGTGACGAGGCTGATTCACGGTTACTAGCGATTCCAACTTCATGAGGGCGAGTTGCAGCCCTCAATCCGAACTGAGACCAGTTTTGATGGGATTAGCTCCACCTTTCGGCTTGGCAACCCTTTGTACTGGCCATTGTAGCACGTGTGTAGCCCAAGGAGTAAGGGCCATGCTGATTTGACGTCATCCTCACCTTCCTCCCAGCCCAAAACGCATTTCGTTTCACTCATGTTTAATTTTTAATTTTATAATTTTTAATGTTTAAATAAATTTTAATTTTTAATGTTTAAAAAATTATTTAAAAATTACAAAATTAGTAATTAAAAATTAAAGCACGAAGTGCGCTTAGGGCTGGGCAGTTCTCTAAGACATAGTAACTTAGAGTAAGGGTTGCGCTCGTTTTCGGACTTAACCGTACACCTCACGGCACGAGCTGACGACAACCATGCAGCACCTGTCACCGAGTTCCTTGCGGCACTCCCGCATTTCTGCAGGATTCTCGGGATGTCAATCCTTGGTAAGGTTCCTCGCTTGTCGTCGAATTAAACCACATGCTCCACCGCTTGTGCGAGTCCCCGTCAATTCCTTTGAGTTTTAAGCTTGCGCTCGTACTTCCCAGGCGGGATACTTAAGATGTTAATTTAGGTAAACAACACTGACAGGGTCGAAACTGCCAATGTTTAGTATCCATCGTTTACGGCGTGGACTACTGGGGTATCTAATCCCATTCGCTCCCCACGCTTTCGTATCTCAGCGTCAGACATGTTATAGCAAGCTGCCTTCGCATTTGGTGTTCCTGCTGATATTAATGGATACAACCCCTACACCAGCAGTTCCGCTTGCCTCTCCCAGTCTCAAGTCTAGCAGTATTATTCGCAGCCCTGATGTTAAGCATCAGAATTTGACAAATAACTTACTAAACCGCCTACATACTCTTTACGCCCAATAATTCCGGGTAACGCTTGGGGCTCACGTATTACCGCTGCTGCTGGCACGTGATTAGCAGCCCCTTATTCTTTAAGTACCGTCGTGTTTCTTCCTTAAAAAAAGTCCTTTACACTCCGAAGAGCTTCTTCAGACACGCGGCGTCGCTCCTTCACGCTTTCGCGCATTGAGGAATATTCTTGACTGCAGCCTCCCGTAGGAGTTTGGGCAGTGTCTCAGTCCCAATGAGGCGGGTCGCGCTCTCACGCCCGCTACTCGTCATAGCCTTGGTAGGCAATTACCCTACCAACTAGCTGATAAGCCATAAACTCATCCCAAAGCGTTAAAACTTTATTTAAACAATTTATATTGCTTAAACATATCGAGTATTATCCAGCCTTTCGGCAGGTTATTCTCGTCTTTGGGGTAGATTATTAATGTGTTACTCACCCGTTTGCCATGCCGAATAAATTCGGCATTAGACTTGCATGCCTTAGACACGCCGCCAGCGTTCACCCTGAGCCAGGATCAAACTCTCAATAAAATATCCAGTTAAAGATTAACTGGAAAAAAGTTTAAAATCCAAACTAAAAATAAAAAGAAATTATTACTTGTTGCTGTTCAATTGTTAAAGTTCTCAAATAAAAAATTGATAAAAATAGATTTTTATTTTTATTATTTTTAATATAAATGATAACTAAAAAAATGTCAATAGTGTTTGCGAAAAAAATTTAAAAATTTTATTATTGACTTTTAATAAAAAAAATATAAAATAGAATTTAATTGCGGGTATCGTATAGTGGCTATTATATCAGCCTTCCAAGCTGAGGACACGGGTTCAATTCCCGTTACCCGCTCCATCAAAATAAAGTACTCAAAATTTATTATATGCTTTACGATGTTATTATTATTGGGGCAGGACCTGCTGGCTACACGGCGTCTATTTACGCTTCACGATATAAATTAAAAAATTTGATCATAAGCAAAGAACAGGGCGGGCAAATTAACGAGGCGCATTTGGTTGAAAATTATCCAGGATTTATTAGCATTTCAGGGACAGAATTAATGTCTAAGTTTAAAGAGCAAAGTGAAAAATTGGGCGCTGAAATAATTTTAAAAGAAATAAAAAGGATTATAAAAGAAAAAAATGATTTTGTTGTGATTACTGAAAATAATGAAAAATATTTTGCCAAGACAATTATTTTAGCAATGGGAATGGGGTATAGAAAATTAGAAATTCCAGGCGAAAAGGAATTTATAGGCAAAGGAGTTTCTTTTTGTTTTGTTTGCGATGGCATGTTTTTTAGAGACAAAACAGTAGCTGTTATTGGAGGAGGAGACAGTGCCGTGACAGGCGCTGTTTATTTAGCTGATATTGCCAAGAAAGTTTATCTGATATACAGAAAAGAAAAATTAAGAGCAAGTCCGTCGCAACAAGAAAAAATTAAAAATAGTCCAAAAATAGAATTAATATTAAATACGAATTTAATGGAAATCAAAGGAAATAATATTGTTAAGGAAATTATTTTAGATAAAGCTTTCCAAAACAAAAAAACACTCGCGGTTGATGGAGTGTTTATAGAAGTTGGATCTGTTCCAAATTTCGCGCTTGCAAAACAGCTTGGTATAAATATTGACGATGACGGACGTATAAAAGTTGAAAAAAATCAATCAACAAATATTAAAGGAATTTTCGCTACAGGCGATATTACTGACGCGTCTAATGGGTTTCGGCAGGTTATTACGGCTTCTTCTGAGGGAGCAATAGCTTCCAGCGCGGTTTATAAATTTTTGCAAGAAAAAAAATAAATAATAACTATAAAATTTTTAATTCATCAGCTGACGAATTAATTTTCAATTTTTTTTATATAAAATTATGTTAAATTATAAAAATTTATCAGAGCAGGATCCACAAATAATGGACGCGATAAACAGTGAAGCAAGAAGGCAATCAGAAGAGATGGAACTGATTGCTTCTGAAAATTATGTTTCAAAAGAAATTTTAGAAGCAATGGGAACGGTCTTAACAAACAAATACAGCGAAGGTTATCCTGGGAAAAGATATTACGGTGGGAATCAGAATATTGACGATATAGAAAATATAGCAATAGAACGGGCAAAAAAACTTTTTAACGCGGAACATGTGAATGTCCAGCCGTTGTCTGGCTCGCCTGCTAACGCGTCTGTTTATATGGCTTTTTTAAAATCTGGCGATAAAGTGCTTGGCTTGAAATTAGACCATGGAGGACATCTTTCGCACGGACACCCAGTTAATTTTTCAGGAATGCTTTATAATTTTGCGCAATATGAAGTTGACACAAAAACTGGCAAAATTGATATGGAAGAAGTAAAAAAAATAGCTAAAAAAGAAAAACCAAAAATGATCGTTGCTGGATATAGCGCTTACTCTCGAGAAATAGAATGGAAAAAATTTAAAGAAATAGCTGATGAAGTCGGGGCGTACACTTTTGCTGATATAGCGCATACAGCCGGTTTGATTGCTGCAAAACAAATGGATAATCCAACTCCTTTTTTTGATGTCATTACAACAACGACGCATAAAACTTTGCGTGGACCAAGAGGGGCAATAATAATGTGCAAAGAAAAATTTGCTAAACAGATTGATAGAGCTGTATTTCCAGGAATGCAGGGCGGTCCGCATGATCATATTATCGCTGCAAAAGCGGTAGCTTTTGGAGAAGTTTTAAAACCAGAATTCAAAGATTATGCAAAACAAGTTATTGCTAATGCGAAATTTTTAGCTCAGAAATTACAAAATTTAAATTATAAAATAATTTCCGGAGGGACTGATAATCATTTGATGGTAATTGATTTAACAAATAAAGGATTAGCAGGGAAAGAAGCTGAAAATATTTTGGATAAGGTTGGAATTTCCATTTCTCGTTCTACTATTCCTAATGATCCAAATCCTCCAATGAGTCCTTCAGGAATTAGACTTGGAACTCCAGCAATTACTAGCCGTGGAATGAAAGAAAAAGAGATAAAACAGATAGCGAATTTTATAGATCAGGCAATACAGAATAAGAACAAAGAAGAAAAATTAAAAGAAATAAAAGAGGAAATTAAAAAAATTTGTTTAAATTTTCCAATACCAAGCGTATAATCAAAGTTCAAAGTTTAAATAGTTCCCCCTTTGAAAAAGGGGGATTTAGGGGGATTTTATAATCAAAAAATTTAAAAATCCTCCGACTTCCTTTGTTAAAGGAGGAATATATCAAATTAAAATTTATGATTTTGCGAGGGGACAAATTAGCAAAAGAAATAAACAAAGAAACTAAAAAGGAAATTCAAAAATTTAAAATAACGCCGGGACTGGCTGTTATTTTAATTGGCAATAATCTAGCTTCTAAGCTTTATGTTGAATTAAAAGAAAAAACAGCCAAACAAATTAAAATAAATTTTTATAAATTTTATTTTTCAGAAAAAGCGAAAGAAAACGAAATTTTAAAAATCATTACAGAATTGAATCAAGATAAAAATGTTAGTGGGATTATTGTCCAGCTTCCTTTGCCAGAAAAATTTAATACTAATAAAATTGTTCAATGTATAAATTCCAAGAAAGACGTTGACGGGTTTCATAAACAAAATATAAAAAGTTTATTAACAAAAAAATCAAAAATAATTTCTCCTTTGATTTTAGCTGTTATTAATATTTTAAAATCAACTAAACAAAATTTATCAGATAAATCAGCAGTAATTATTTCTAAAAATAAAATTTTTGTTAAACCTCTTAAAATAGTTTTGCAAAAAGAAAAAATAGCTTGCGAAAAAATTGAATGGGTAAAAGAAATTAATAAAAAAACAATTGAAAAAATTGAATTGGCTGATATTGTTATTGTAGGCATTGGAAAAGCAAGAATTTTGAAAAAAGAAATGATTAAAAAAAATGCAATAGTAATTGACATTGGCATTAACAAAGAAAACAATAAAGTCGTTGGCGACGCTGATTTTAAAAATTTAAAAAATAAAGCGTCTTTTATTACGCCTGTTCCCAAAGGAGTTGGGCCGATGACTGTCGCGATGTTGATGAAAAATGTTTTAAAATTGTCGCGATAATGCATTGACAATTTATAAATTTATAATAATATTATAATTCAAAGTTCAAATAGTTTTCCCTTTATCAAAGGGGGACAGGGAGGATTTTAAAATTAATTTTCAATTTACAAATTATTGTTTTGTTGTTTAAAAAATTAAGTCATTAAAAATTGTTTAAAAATTAAAAATTAGAAATTGAAAATTTTATATTATATACGCGGGATTAGTATAATGGTAGTACAGAGGTCTCCAAAACCTCTGGCGGGGGTTCGATTCCCTCATCCCGTGCTAATTTACTTGATTTTTTATAAAAATCATTTATAATCTTGATATATTTGTTAACCATTTTTATTTATATGCCGAAAAGAACTTTTCAGCCGAACACAAGGCGAGCCAAGAAAAAGCACGGTTTTAGAAAAAGAATGTCAACTAAGGCTGGGCAAAATATTTTAAAAAACAGAAGAGACAAAGGAAGAGAAAAATTAAGCAAATAGGTCTAATAAACAATTTGCTATTTTTATGTTGCCTAAAAAAGAGCGATTACAACACAGAAGAGACTTTGACAATGCTTTTAAATCTTCAAAAGGCGTTTTTACTAAAATTGTCGGAATAAAATTTATTGCCAATGGTTTGGAAAATTCCAAATTTGGAATAATTGTTTCCAATAAAATTTCCAAAAAAGCTGTTGTCAGAAATAGAATTAAAAGGCAGATCCGCGAAATTATCCGTTTGAATTTAGAAAATATTAAAAAAGGTTTTGATATAGTTATAATTATAAGGATTGGAATTGTTGGAAAAAAATATCAAGAAATTGAAAAAAATATTTTAAATATTTTTAAAAAAATAAAATTATTAAAATAAAAAAATTTAATCTTCCTTTTTTTATTAAAAAGAAAAAGCCCTGGCTTAAAAGTCAAGGCTTTATTTTCAAATTAGACCAGCTTGCTTTTTAAAAAAGCAAGATTAAGAAAACAAAGTTTTTTTAGGAATATTTTTTTTTGTAAAAAATAACCACCCCCTTAAATCAGTTACTGCTGTTGACTCACAATTTGGGCAGCGGAAGCATCCTGGGCAATATTCCTCTAATCTTGCGCCGCAAAAACAAGTTTTGACATTTTTTGTTATTATTTTCATGTTTTTCTCCTCTTCCTTCTTTACTTGTTGAAATTCATTGGGCGTCCATGGCGCCGCGTACAATTTTTTTTCGGGCATTTTTTCCTCCTTTGAATTTGTAAAATGTGCGTAAAATAAAACCGACTCCTTAGGAGCCGATTTTTTGTATTTTATTTTTGTTATTACTTATTTATTCAATACAAAATTTCTGACTCCGAAAGCCGCTGAAAAACCAAAAGCTGAAAAAATAAAAATTTTGTATTAAGATGTTTTTCATATATTTACACAATAACATAGTAAATATTTACGTCAAGTATTCCAGGCCTTTTTTACGGCATTTGTTACAGCAAGATGCGTTTTAGGATTAAGAATACTTGGAATAATATTATTTTTATTTAAATTTTTAACCAAATTCGCGAGAGTGTAACTGGCTGAAAGTTTCATTTTTTCTGTAATTTTTTCAGCGCGCGCGTCAATGGCTCCTCTAAATATTCCTGGATATGCTGAAGCATTATTAATCTGATTTAAAAAATCAGAACGCCCAGTCGCCACAATATACGCGCCTGCCTTTTTTGCCTTGTTTGGCAAAATTTCAGGATCAGGATTTGCCATGGCAAAAACAATCGGTTTTTTGTTCATCAATTTTATCCATTCTTTTTTTAAAATATTAGGCGCTGAAACCCCGATAAAAACATCCGCGTTTTTTAAAGCATCTGGCAGCAAGCCATTTTTAATATTTTTATTTGTGAATTTAGCAATTTTTTGTTTATGTGGAATTGATTTAATATCTGATCGTTGATTATAAATAATTCCTTTGCTGTCGCACACTACAATATTTTTCGCCCCAGCCATTTTTAACAGTTTCCAAATCGCAAATCCGGCCGCGCCAGCTCCGCTAATTACGATTCTAATCTTAGTTAAATTTTTTTTAACAATTTTTAAAGAATTAATCAACGCTGACAGAACAACAATAGCTGTTCCATGCTGGTCGTCGTGCATTACTGGGATTCCTATATTTTGCAAATTGTTTTCTATTTCAAAACAGCGAGGCGCTGAAATGTCTTCTAAATTTATTGCTGCAAAATTCGGCGCGATGTTTTTTGCGATATTTATTATTTCTTTCGCGTTTTGAGTTTTAACACAAATCGGGAAAGCGTCAATATTCACGAATTTTTTAAAAATTACTGACTTGCCTTCCATCACTGGAATAGCGGCATAAGGCCCAATATTACCTAATCCCAATACCGCGGAACCGTCGCTCACAATCGCGACTGAATTTCCTTTCATTGTCAGTTTATAAGCGTTGTTTTTGTCTTTATAAATTTTTTTGCTGACTTCGGCGACACCCGGCGTATAAATAGTTGAAAGGTCGTTTTTATTTTTTATAGAAACTTTTGGCTTTATTTCAATTTTACCATTATATTTTTTATGCAAAGCAATTGATTTTTTAAAATAATTCATAGTTGTTATTTTATTTATTTTATTATAATATTAAATTACCTTAAATATACTAAAATGTCAAAACGAAATTTAAAAAATAATTTATTATTATTCTCGTTTATCCCAAGACAAATAATTCTTAAATTAATAAAATTTTATCAAAAGACTTTTTCTTTTGATCATGGATTTTTAAAAATATTTTTTCCAAATGGATATTGCCGTTTTAGACCGACTTGTTCTGAATATGGTTATGAGGCAATTAAAAAATACGGTATAATTAAAGGAGGGGTAATGGCGCTTTGGAGAATTATAAGATGTAATCCATGGAACAAAGGAGGCAATGATCCCGTTAAATAATTTATTTTAATTTATGGTAAAAATATTAACAATTGATGTTGGCGCGACAAAAATCAGCGCTGGCATTGTTTCTAAAAGTAAAGTTTTAATTTTTGAAAATTTTAAAACTGATATAAAAGCTGATAAGCAAAAATTTTTAAGCGATTTGAACGATATAATTGAAAAATTTATTTCAAAAGAAATAAAAGGAATAGGAATTTCATTAGCGGGACAGGTAAATTGGTTTGATAATATCGTTGATATAAGCCCTTTTTTTAAAAAAGGAATAAAAAATTTTTCTTTAAAAAAATATTTAGAAAAAAAATATAAGTTACCTGTTGCTATTGATAATGACGGGCATTGTTTCGCGCTAGCTGAAGCAGTATATGGCGCTGGTAAAAAATATCAAAATGTTATAGGCGTTGCGATCGGAACTAATTTGGGATGTGGTATAATTATAAATAAAAAAGTTTATCGCGGATCACAAAATATGACTGCTGAATTTAGCCATTTTATAATTGATAAGTCTTCAAAAATAAGATGTAGTTGCGGGAATATAGGACATTTCGCGAGCTTGGCAAGCGGTTCAGGAATGGTAAAATTATATAAAGAAAAATATAAGAAAAAAATATCAACTCAACAAATATATAAGGACTATAAAAATAAAGACCAAAAAGCAATAGAGATTATTAAAAAAACAAGCGCAAATTTAGGAATAGGCTTTGCAAGTATTATAACAATCCTTAATCCAGATGTTTTGATTTTAGGCGGAGGGCTTTTAAAAATCAAACCGCTTTTTAATTTAACAAAAAAACAGACTATTAAAAATCTGCCATTTAAAAAACTTAAAAAAGTTAAAATCTTAAAAGCTGAACTTGATTATCCGCATTTAATCGGGGCAGGATTGTTATTAAAGATTTGACATTGGTTTAAATGATTTCCTGTGAATTTCACAAATTCCGTATTTTTTAATCATTGCGCGATGATAAGCAGTGCCATAACCTTTGTGTTTTGCAAATCCGTAATTTGGAAATTTTTTCTCATAGGAAACCATTATTCTATCGCGAGTTACTTTTGCGATTATTGAAGCCGCTGAAATTGAACATATTTTTTCATCGCCTTTTTTTATTAAAATATAAGGAATATTATTTGTTATTTTTATTTTCTTTTTTAATAAAAAATCAATTAGTAAATAATTAGGTTTTTTCTTTAAATTTTTTATCGCTTTATTCATCACATCAAGATTAGCTTGGCTAATTCCAATTTTGTCAATTATTTTATTACTGATTATTTCAGCTGACCAACAAATAGCTTTTTTAATAATTATTTTATAAACTTTTTCGCGAGTGATAGGAGATAGCATTTTAGAATCTTTCAAATCAGGAATTTTAATATTCGCGGGTAAAACAACAGCCCCCGCGACTATTGGTCCGGCCCAAGATCCGCGGCCTGCTTCATCAACTCCGGCAATAGTTTTAAAGCCTTGTTTTATTAATTTGTTTTCATATAATGAATTTGGATATTTCATAAATTAATTATAATATAAAATAAAAATATTATAAAAATAAGTAAAATATAAATATACAAAAATGTCAACAAAAGATTTAAAATTCGCGATTATTTCCGATGTTCATGACAATTTAGCAAATCTAAATAAAGTTTTAGATTATTGTGATAACAAAAAAATAAAAATTTTAATCTGTTGCGGGGATCTTGCTAATATGGAGACTTGGGAATATTTGAAAAGCAAATTTAAAGGAAAGATTTATTTTGTTTTTGGAAATATGGACGAAGATTATTTTAAAAGCGAGGCGCAGAAAAAAAATTTGCAAGAAGCAAACCCAGATGTAAAAATTTTTTATAAAATAGGGGAGTTTGAAATAGAAAATTTTAAAATAGCCATTACGCATTTTCCAGATATTGCCAATGATTTGGCAAAAACAAAAAAATATGATTTAGTATTTTTCGGGCATACTCATAAGCCAACATTAGAAAAACAAAATAATACTCTGCTTCTGAACCCGGGAAATATTGCTAATTTATATTACGCGCCAAGTTTCGCAATATTTGATATTGAAAAAAACAAGCCAGAGCTGATATTACTGAATGAATTATAAACAGCGCAAAATCTTGGCAAAATCTATTTTTTTAATAGTCTTTGTTGATATCTTTTTGTCAATCAAAAAGTAAAATTAATCAAATAATAAATCTATTTTGAACACAAAAGGAGGAGGTTATGGATTTAAAAGAAATAGCTGAACTATTGGAAGTAGGAAAAACAACAGTTAACTTTGTCTTAAAAGGAAAATGAGCAATTCCTTTTTTAACAACCCCAAAGGAAGCTATGGGGCTATATAATAGTTGCCCTAGTTCAATGAAATCTGCTATAATTAAAATTTTATCCAAGATGTAGAATAGGGTGATTGACGCTATTTCAAGCCGAAGGCAATTTGTCTTCGGCTTTTATTTTTTTGACACAAAAACAAAAAATATTTATAATCAAAGTATATTAAATATTCAAATAAAAATTTTAAATTTTTGACGCCCCAAATATTGACTTTTATAGCCTTAAAGCTACAATATAAAATGTAAGATATGATAGAGTTATTTATACTTTTTGAAAAATTTTTTTTGGTTGTCACGCTATATATAATTACAAATCAACTAAGGTTCTAGATTCTGGATAAATGATTTTCTAAAATGACAAAAAGTGTAAACAACGCTCTTGGCTCTTATATATAAAATAATAAAATAAATTTTATGAAAAACAATTTTTTTGAAAAAATACAATTAGAAGAAACGGAAAAAGAATTTTCCAGTGATCGTTGTTTAGAGCAGGCAATAACTTATATCAGTGATTTTAAAAAATTTTATGAAAGCGATTTTGTAAAAGAAACCTCTATGGAAAAATATGGATTTTCAAAACAAGAGCAAGAAAAAATATTAGGACTGGCAGAAAAATTAAAAAGTAATATACTTGATGAATATGAAAATAATGAAAAATTATTAGTGTCAGGAGATTCTCAATTCAAACATTTAGCTGGAAATTCTACAATGGTTTTTGCTGGCGGGCAGGCAAGGCGTTATGAAAGTGGAAAAACAATTTCCGAAGAATTCAGAAAAAAGATAAAAAATCAAATAGAACTTTTAAATTATTATATTCAAGAATTAGTTGAAAATAAAGAATTATTGCAAGACGAATTAACGCTTAAAAACGGGCATTTGCAAAAATTTTCTAAATATTTTTCCAGTGAAGTAGTTTCTGAGTCGCCAAAAAGAATTTTAGTTTTTAAATTTTTTCGCGATTTAGAAAAACAAGGAATCCTCAAAAAAAACTTTTCTCATCGTTTAGAAGAAATAGATGAAGAAACCAAAATAAAAAATTTTTTAGACATTAAAAAATTAGAGCAAGAAGGATTAATTTTAGTAAAAGAAAACGATGATGAAATATATAAATATGTTTAACTTTGTATGACAGCAGAAGAACTTAGAAAAAAATATATAAAATTTTTTAAAGAAAAAGGGCATCAAGAAATTGCGTCAGCTTCATTGGTGCCAGAAAATGACCCAACAACACTTTTTATAACTGCCGGAATGCATCCTTTGGTTCCGTATTTAATGGGCGAAAAACATCCAAAAGGAAAACGACTTGTGAGTGTTCAAAAATGTGTCAGAACAGTAGATATAGAAGATGTTGGAGATAGCACGCATAATACTTTTTTTGAAATGCTTGGAAACTGGTCGCTTGGAGATTATTTTAAACAAGATTCAATTAAATGGAGCTGGGAATTTTTAACAGATAAAAAATGGCTTAATATTTCTCCTGAAAAAATAAAAGTGACAGTTTTTGAGGGCGATAAAGATGCTTCGCGTGATGATGAATCAGTAAAAATTTGGCAAAAATGTTTTAAAAAATCAAAAATTTCTTTTGAAGTTTATGACAATAAAAAAAAGAATAATAAAACCGCGCGAATTTTTCCTTTGCCTAAAAAAGATAATTGGTGGGGGCCGGCTGGGGAAACAGGTCCGTGTGGTCCTGACACAGAGATTTTTATTGATTTAGGCAAGCCAGTAAATTTTGAAAAATGTCCAAATAACAATAATTGTAAACCTGGCTGTAATTGTGGAAGATATATTGAGATATGGAATAATGTTTTTATGGAATATAACAGAAAATTCAAAATTCCAAATTCCGAATTCCAAATAAATTCAAAATCTCAAATTCAAAATAATAAAAAATATAAGTATATTGCTTTGTCGCAAAAAAATGTGGATACAGGGATGGGATTAGAAAGAACTTTGGCAATTTTGAACGGGTTTGATAATGTTTATGAAATAGAATTGTTTAAGCTGATTATTCAAAAAATTGAACATTTAACAATAAGGACATTAATGCATTTTGAAACAGAAGAAAAAGAAGAATATGAAAATAGTGGAACTAAATATAAAGACAACCCAAAAGCTTTTAGAATAATAGCTGATCATATAAGAACATCCGTGTTTATGATTTCCGATGGTGTGATACCGTCTAATCTTGGAAGAGGATATGTTTTAAGGCGTTTAATTAGACGAGCTATTCGTTATGCTAAAATGATTAAAATAGAAGAATCACATTTTACTTTTTTAATTGCGAAAGAAATAATAAAAATATACAAAGATGTATATCCAGAGTTAGAAAAAAATAGAGATTTTATTCAAGACTGTTTAGTAAAAGAAGAACATAAATTTTGTCAAACTTTAGAAAGAGGATTAAAAGAATTAAAAAAAATTTATGGAACGGTTATTAGAGGTGTAGATCCTGAAAATTTGTCAAAAGATATGGTTATACAAAATAATATAATGCGTGCTGACGGCAAAAAAATTTTTCATATTTATGAGACTTATGGGTTTCCAATTGAGATGTCGCAGGAAATTATGAAAGAATGGGGAATAGCATTTGACGAAGAAACAATTGAAGAAGCAAAAAAAGCATTTAAAGAACATCAAGAACTTTCTCGCACTGCTTCAGTAGGGATGTTTAAAGGCGGATTGGCAGACGCCGGGGAACAAGCAACTAAATATCACACAGCAACACATCTGCTTTTGGGATCTTTGCGAAGAATTTTAGGAAATCATATTTATCAAAAAGGAAGCAATATCAACGCTGACAGATTAAGATTTGATTTTTCGCATTCGGAAAAATTAAGTGAAGATGAAAAACAAAAGATTGAATATTTGGTAAATAAACAAATACAAAAAAAATTGCCTATCAATAGTGAAGAAATGAGTTTAGAAAAAGCGAAACAGCTTGGAGCAATAGGAGTTTTTGATTCTAAATATGGAGATAAGGTAAAGGTTTATACAATAGGCAACCCAGACAATGTTTTTAGCAGAGAAATTTGCAACGGACCTCATGTAAAAAATACTTCTGAATTAGGGAAATTTAAAATAAGGAAAGAACAATCTTCGAGCGCCGGAGTCAGAAGGATAAAAGCTATTTTAGAATAAAAATATTAAGCGCTCGTAGCTCAACTGGATAGAGCGTCTGGCTTCGGACCAGAAGGTTGTGGGTTCAAGTCCTACCGAGCGCGCATAAAACAAAAAATCCCTAAATAGGGATTTTTTGTTTTTTACAATTTTTTTGTAAAAAATAAAATTTTATTTTTTAAGAGCGTCCTTCAAATTTTTGCCTGCTTTAAATTTTGGCACAACAGTTGCCTTAATTTGAATTGTTTCGCCAGTCTGAGGATTTCTCCCTGTCCTTGCTGCTCTTTGTTTAGCGGAAAAAGTTCCAAAGCCTGTTAAAGCCACTTCTCCTCCAGCTTTTAATGTGTCAATTACAATGTCAGTAAAAGAGTCAACAAAATTTTCAGCATCTTTTTTACTAGCTTCTGTTTTATCAGCAACAGCTGAAATTAGTTCTGATTTGTTCATTTATATTCACCCCCTTTCTATATTCACTTTAACATTTTAGCAATATAACACATAAACAATTTATAATTCTAATGCCATTTTTGTTAAAATGTTTTAATAAATTATTTTATCTCAGATGTTTTTATTAACGGGCATATTCTAACACGCGTGTTTCTCTGATTATATTGACTCTTATCTCGCCGGGATATTTTAGTTCTTTTTCTATTTCTTTAGCAATATTTTTAGCTAATTTATGCGCTTGGAGATCGCTTATTTCTTCGGAATTTACAAAAACTCTTATTTCCCTGCCTGCCTGAATCGCGTAGACTTTATCAACTCCGTCAAAGTTTTTAGCTATGCCTTCAAGCTCTTCTAATCTTTGAAGATATTCTTCGTAAGTGTCTTTTCTTGCTCCTTGGCGAGATCCAGAAATTGAGTCAGCAACCTTTACAATTATCGCTTCTAATGTTGGGGGGTGATCATCGTGATGAGTGAGAATTGGTATTATGATTTCTTCTGGCAGTTTAAATTTTTTAGCAATGTCTCTGCCAATTTCAGGATGCGTGCCTTGTATTTCTTGGTCTACTGCTTTTCCAATATCATGCAGTAAACCAGCTTTTTTAGCCACAACAGAATCAGCGCCAAGTTCTTCGGCTAATATAGCAGATAGTTGAGCTACTTCCACGCTATGTCTTAATACATTTTGCCCATAGCTTGTGCGATATTTTAATCTGCCTAAAATTTGAACCAACTTTGGATCCAAACCAGCGACTCCTGTTTCATAAACAGCGTCTTCGCCTGCTTTCTTAATATCAATTGATAATTCTTTTTTAGCGGAAACAATGGCTTCTTCGATCCTTCCAGGGTGTATTCTTCCATCTTTAATTAATTTTTCTATCGCAATTTTCGCGACATTTCTTCTAATTGGGCTAAATCCTGATATTATTAAAGTTTCTGGTGTATCATCTATTATAATCTCCACGCCTGTTAGTTGTTCAATAGATTTGATATTTCTTCCTTCTCTGCCAATAATTCTGCCTTTCATTTCATCGTTTGGCAACGGCACTGATGTTGTTGTTGTTTCAGCAGTATGTGAAGAAACACATCGTTCAATAGCTGAAATTAAAACCTCTTTAGCTTTCTTGTCAACTTCTTCTGATGATTCTTTTTCAACTTTTCTAATTCTTGTAATAAGATTTTCTTCTGCTTCTTTTTCTATTAAATCAAGCAAAATATCTTTTGCTTTGGTTTTTGTTATTGTAGCTATTTTTTCTAATTTTTTAATTTGATTTTCGCGAATTTTTTTTATTTCTTCTTTTATTTTCGCAATATGATACGCTTCTTTTTGAATTCCTTTTTTCTTATTTTCAATTTCCAGAATTTTTTTGTCAAAAGCTTCCTCTCTATTTTCTAATCTAGATCTCATTCTTGATAGTTCGCGACGTCTTGAATATTCTTCTTGCTTTGCCTCATCAATAACTTTTATTGACTTGTCTCTTGCTGACAAAAGAACTTCCCTTGCTTTTTCTTTTGCATTAGAAACCAGGTCAGTTGATTTTTTTTCAGCGTCATCAGCTTGTTTTATCGCGACTGTTTTTCTCAGTAAATACCCCACCGCTATGCCAGAAAATATCCCGATAGTTAAAAATAATACTTCCATCATATTTTTTGATTTTTCAAAAAACTATCAACACAATTTTTGCTTTTAAGCTAACTTTTTATTTTTAAACTTAATTCTAACGCAAATAAAAAAACTATTTATAAAGTATTCAAATTTTTAGTAAAATTAAGTTTTATTTTTTTTATATCCATTTTTTTATTTTGTAGATACTATGCTCTTCAGTATTGAGTTGATTAGCTGTCTGAAATTATTTAATAATTTAAAATTTTATTTTTTTATATTAAAAATATAAAAAAATAAAATTTTAAGTTATTTATTTCACAATTTTATCAATAATTCCATATTTTAACGCTTCTTCCGAAGACATATAATAATCCCTGTCCGTGTCTTTTTCAATTTTTGGGAGATTTTGTCCTGTATGTTTTACTAAAATTTTATCTAATTTTTCTTTTAATTTTAAAATATATTCCGCTCTGATTTTAATATCTGACGCTTGCCCCTCAGCTCCGCCCATTATTTGATGGATCATAATGCTTGAATTTGGCAAAGCAAATCTTTTATTTTTAGCGCCAGCAGACAAAAGCAATGCTGCCATTGAAGCAGCGTTTCCAATGCAGATAGTGGAAATATTTGATTTTACGTATTGCATTGTGTCGTAAATCGCCAAGCCGGCAGTTACAGATCCGCCATTACTGTTGATGTAAAGTTTAATATCTTTATTTTTATTTTCACTTTCTAAAAATAGAAGTTGAGCGATGATTGTATTCGCGACAACATCATTAATTACTGAACCCAAAAAAATTATTCTGTCTTTTAAAAGACGTGAATAAATATCATAAGCTCTTTCGCCAAAATGTGTTTTTTCAATAACTGTTGGAATTAAATGCATAAAATAAAAAATTTTTATTTTTTTTCATATTCTCACTATTTAGCTGTTTAGTCAAGTATTTTTATAATAATTAAACAATTTTCCATCCATAAGCTGTTTTTTTGATACATCCGTTTATTGTAAAGCCAGCAGCTTTTTTATGTCCGCCTCCGTTAAAAAAAATTGCGAAATAAGAAAGATTAATATTTTCTTTTGTTGTTCTTAGGCTAATTTTTACGCTATTTTCCTGCTCTTTTAAAACCATAACAAAGTCTAAGTTTTTTAAATTATTAAAAAAATTTACCAGATCTTCAACTTTTTCAATAAAACCGTTTTTTTCAGCGTTTTTGATTTCGTTTTTATGAATAACAGTATGGGCAAAATTATATTGTTTATTTTCTTTTATTCTTTCAAAGGATTTACCCCAAAATTTTAAAGTGTCTATTTTTTTGTTTTTGTGATTATTACGATTAAATTTGGCGATATTCGCGCCTTTTTCCAATAAATATGACGATATAGCAAATGCGTCTGAAGATGTGCCTTTGTTAGAAAAGTTATCAGTGTCTGTTAAAATTCCAAGTAATAGTGCTGACGCAGTGTCTTTGTCTATTTCAAAATTAACTGTCTGAAAAAATTTAGTTAATATTTCGGTTGTTGAAGAAGCATTGCTGTTAACTAAATTAATATCTCCAAAATTATTATTTGATATGTGATGGTCAATATTAATAATTTTTAAACCAGTTATTGCCTTGTCTAATCCTGTCCTGGCCAAATCTCCAGAGTCTAATGTTATTAACGCGTCAAAATTTGCATTGCTAATATTTTTTATGTCAACACTGGTAAAATTTAAAAAAGGCATATTTTTATAATTATTTTCGCCTTCTATATAAATTTTATAATTTTTGCCTTGGCTTTCTAAATATTTAGTTATAGCAAAAATAGAGCCTAAAGCGTCGCCGTCAGGTTTTTGATGCGCTGTAACAAGAATTTTTTTAGCTGACTGGATAGCTAATTTTATTTTTTTATATTTTATCTTTAACATAATTTTTTTCATCCTCTATCGCGAATCTAATCAGTGGAGAATGTTTTAAAGAAAGCCTTTTGCAAATCAAATGCTTAAAATAACTTGTTCTTTTGTTTAATAAAGTTAAAACTTTCCCGCTAAATCTGCCCGGCAAAACTGAAATACAAATTTTTGCCTCTTTGCAATTTTTTAAAGTTTCAACTTTAATAACGGTAACTAAACATCCTTTTGGAAAATCAATATTTTTTAGCATTATATCGCCGAGTTCTTTTCTAATTTGTTCATCCATTTGTAAATGTCTGTAATCTGTTTGCATATTAGGCTTTTGGAATTATTTCTTCCTTTTTGTAAATAATTATTTTATCATCTTTTTTAATAATTGGATCGCCAGCAAAAAGCATTCCAAACTCTTGTCCGTCTTCAACAAAAGAAACTTCTTGCCTTCCTGATTGCAAGCTTTCAATTTTTCCAATTCCTATTTTTTCGTTGTCGCGCCAAATTTCTGCTTTATCTGTTTTTTCAGCTTTTCCTTTCAAAATTTTGCCGCCGATTATCATTGATTTTTTGTCTGTTTTAAAAATTTCAACAACAGATAATTGAGCTATTTCTTTTTCTATAGTTTCTACGCCAATCATTTCTTTTACAATTTTATTAACATAATCCAACAAACCGTATATAACCTGAAACAATTCTATGCTGATATTTTTTTCTTTTGCCATTAAATCTGCTTCTGCCGCGGTTTTAATATTAAATCCAAGCAAAATTGTTTTGCTATTTTTTTGTTGATTATTAATAATTCCTTCCATTTGTAAAATATCAGACTCTGTAATATTTCCCAATCCTTTATTAATAATTTTTATTTTTACTTTTCCTGATTCTATTTTTTCTAAACTTTCCATTATTACTTCTGTTGACCCCAAAACATCAGATTTTAAAAGAATATTCAGAGAATTTTCCCTGTTTTTTTCGTCTTCTTGATTTTGGCTGTGAGCAAATTGTTTTGTATCCACGCCAGTTTTTTGCGTTTTTTTAATTTTTCCTCTTTTATCTACGACTTCCAAAATATCGCCAACCTGCGATAAATTTTTGATCCCGGATATCCTTACGGGAGTTGACGGAACAGCTTTTTCAATTTCATTTCCATTGCAGTCTTTCATTATTCTTATTTTTCCAGAAAATTGCTTATTAATGTTAATAAGATCTCCTTTATTTAATTTTCCCTTTTGGATTAATATTGTCATTATTCCTCCTTCGCCTTTATCTAGGCAAGATTCAATAACAGTGCCGACTGCTTTTCCGTTATAATCAACATTTAATCTTTCTTTGTCAATATCAATTGTTAAAAGCAGCATATCAAGCAGTTCATTTATCCCTATCTTATTTTTTGCGGAAATAGGGACACAAACAGCTTTGCCTCCCCAATCTTCCGTAACCACATTATGCGTTGAAAGCTCTTTTTTAACCTTATCTATATTTGCTTCTTTTTTATCAATTTTATTTATTGCGACAACAAAAGGAATTTTTGATTTCTCAATGATTTTTATCGCTTCTATTGTTTGCGGTTTTACTCCATCGTCAGCCGCCACAACTAAAATAGCGATATCAGCAATACTAGCGCCGCGAGATCTCATTGCCGTAAAAGCTTCATGCCCTGGAGTGTCAATAAAAGTAACTAAACGATTATTTTTTTTAATTTGGTATGCTCCGATATGCTGGGTAATTCCGCCAGCTTCTTTGTCAACTATGTTAGTTTTTCTAATTGCGTCTAAAAGTTTTGTTTTTCCATGGTCAACATGTCCCATCACGACTACAACAGGCGGTCTTTCTTTAATATGATCGTCATTTTTATTCTTTTTTAATAAATTAACAAGATATTCTTCTCTATTTAAATCATAGTTTTTTTTATCCATTTCTATTTTTTTTGTTTTAGCTCCTAAATCCATAGCAATTATAGCGGCTGTGTCATAATCAATTTTTTCATTAAGCGAAATAAAAATTCCGTTTTTCATTAAAATTTCCATAAGCTTATTAACTGGGATTGAAAGGAGAAACGAAAAATCCTTTACTGTTATAAAAGGCGGTATTTCTATTTCTTTATCTTGAAAATCTATTTTTTCTTCTTTTTCTTTTTTAATCTCTTCTTCAGCGATTATTTTTTTATATTGGATTAATATTCTATTCCAATCATTTAAAACCCTTTTAGCTGTTTGCTTGTCAATTTTGATGGCTTTTGCTCCAATATCAATACCAACCGCGGAAAGAATTTTACGCAGTTCTTGAGGCGATATTCTTAATTTTCTCGCTAACTCAGAAATATTCATAGATTAAAATTAATATTTAATATTATTTAGCCTACTATAAATTATTGAATTAGTCAATAAAAACCGCTTTAACACTTGAATATACAAAGACTTTAGCGCGCCAATGCTTTAACATTTAAACATACAAATTTTAATACGCGAATGTTTAGCCTTTTTAAATTGTTGTGAAATTACAACGACCGCAAGTTTTTTACAACAATTCAATTTTTTTTAAAAAAATAGAAATTTAAAAATTTTAGTTGTTAATATTTTTTGGATTTTTTTTTGTTGTATTTTAATAATTTTTTATTATAATACAAATAAGTTTTGATTGCTTTAAAATTAGAACATTTAATTTTCAATCTTCGCTCAGGATTATAATATATTTGATTTTTTTGTTCTAATTATTTTATTATAATTTTATGTATTCATAATCCTTGCTAATTATTTTGAATTACGAAATAATATTATTTCATAGTTCCCCTCTTTGAAAAAGAGGGGTAAGGGGAGATTTTTAAATAAAAATCAATAATAAATCCCCCTTGCTCCCCCTTTTTCAAAGGGGGAAACCTGCTTTCAATGAATTTCGTAATTCAAAATAATTACATATTTACTATAAAATATTGTTTATTTTGAATAAAATAATTAACTAATTCAGATATAACTTGTTGTGTGAAATAATTTTTTTCTCTTTTTTAAATTTTTATTTATTGGTCTTTTTTAATAAGGAAAATTTTAATTTTTTTTATTTATTTTAAAAGGGGTATAAGGAGTGTTTTTTCCGCTATGCTACGAAAACGATTTATTTTAATTTTTTATTGATGTATAATTATAATAACTTTAAACCATATTTATGACAAAAAATACTTTGGATAAAAAAGAGGCAATAAGATCATTGGTGCATACAGCAGTTGAAGCATACGCAGAGGGTTTTCAAGCACGACACGAGGGAGAAGTTGATAATCCAAACGGAACAATCAACATGAAAATTCATAATGTTTTTATTGCAGCGCTTGGAGAGGATATACAATATTATTCATCTCTTGTTCGTTCCCTTGATAGTTCACTTGGGAATATGCTTGAAAAATTAGCGATAAATATTGCTGGTTTTTCATACGAGGTTAATAAACGAGTCGAAGGTCTTTTGGGGGTTGAACAAACAAGAGGTGTTGCTGAATTACTGGAAAAATACAAAAGACGAGAAATAACACCGCCAACAACAGAGGATTATCAATTTTTAAGAGTAAACCCAAAAGACAAATCGCTAAAAACCAAAAGGCATGAAAGCGATTATTATTTAATTGATAAGGATACGAAAGACAGTTATTTGATTGAATTAAAAATTGGAGGCGATTTAGATAACAAAAAAGCAAGATCTGAAAAGGAGGCTCTGCTGGAACAGTTTGCTATTCTCTCAAACACACTACCAAAAACTAAAAAAATAATATTATATTTCGCAACAGCGTATAATCGTTATGGCGAGGGGAAAGAATGGAAGCAAGAAAGAGTACGCCAATTTTTTGCTGATGATGAATTGCTTATTGGAAAAGATTTTTGGGATTTTGTTTGCAAAATGGATAATGGATACGATATTGTTCTTGATACATATAAAGATGCAATCAAAAAGTTAAAGTATAAAAAGATTAGAAATGATTTTTCAATTTTTAAAAACTTTAACAATCTTCCTTATTTTTTAAAAAATAAATTTGAACAAATTTATTAATATTTATGACTAAAGTTGAAGCGATAAAAAAAGTTCTTGAGGATAATGGAGGTATTGCGACATGGGAAATTATCTACAACGAGATTGAAAAATATTATCCAGAAGCGAAAAAATCTAAAGAATGGTCAGCTGGTATTCGTGGTGTTTTATATAGAGAAATTAAAAATAATAAGAATTTTAAAAAGATTAACGAGGGGACATTTTCTATTGCTGATTATGATGAAACTAAACTTGCATTGTCGCCAAAAGACTTAATAACTACAAAAGATATACTAACTGCAATCCGCATAGGGCAAAGTCAATTTAGAAAAAAACTTATTACTTCGTTAAAAAAATGCCCGATTACTGGAATTGATGATACCCGTATTCTAACTGCCAGTCATATTAAACCATGGACACAAGCAACAAATCACGAACGATTAGATGTTTGCAACGGATTTTTGTTTAGCCCGACATTTGATAGGCTCTTCGATAGGGGAATTATAAGTTTTTCAAATGACAAACAATTGTTGGTATCTAAAAGTTTTTCAGAAAAAAATCTTTTAAGGCTCAATTTAAAACATCATCAGATAATTGAAAATTTACCAATTATTGGAAGAGAAGAATATTTGGAATATCATCGTGACAAGATATTTCTTCATAACTAACTCAAATATATGACAACAAAAATTGCTATTTTTCAAAAAAAAGAAATTCGCAAAACTATTTATAAAAATGAGTGGTGGTTTTCAGTCGCTGATGTGATTGAAGCACTTACAGATACGGTTGATGTTAGGGATTATATAAAAAAGATGAGAAAACGGGATAAGGAATTAAATTCCTACTGGGGGACAAATTGTCCCCCACTTGAAATGATCGCTAAAGATGGCAAAAAAAGGAAAATAATCAGCGCTAATACTGAGGGTCTTTTTCGTGTTATCCAATCAATTCCGTCGCCAAAAGCCGAGCCATTTAAACGTTGGTTGGCGAAAGTTGGTTATGAACGAATACAGGAAATAGAAGATCCTGAATTGGCAACAAAACGAACAAGAGCTATTTATAAAGCAAAAGGTTATTCGGACGCTTGGATTAAAAAACGAATGCGTGGAATTGAAGTTAGAGAAACTTTAACAAATGAATGGAAAAATCGTGGCGTGAAAAAAGAGCAAGAATATGCGATTTTAACAGCTGAAATTTCTAAAGCAACTTTTGGAATGACGCCGAGCGAATATCAAAAGTTTAAAGGATTAAAACGAGAAAACTTACGAGATCATATGAATGATTTAGAATTGATTTTTACCATGCTTGGTGAAGCGTCAACAACGGAAATCGCGAAAAATAAAAATACGCAAGGATTTGTCGAAAATCAAACAGCGGCTAAAGATGGTGGCGCCATTGCGGGAGATGCTCGAAAAAAACTTGAACTTAAAAGCGGTAAAAAAATTTCAACAAACAAAAATTATTTACCAAAGATAGAGGATAAAAAAAGATTGAATTAGAATAGTGGGTTTTGAATAATGTAATGTTGGTAAAAATTGACGCTATGCCTAATTTTAACGGCAGAAGATTTACGAATAACCATGAAACGCTAATTTGGGCGGTAAAAAATAAAAATTGCAAAAATTATACTTTTAATAACGAATTTTTGAAGCAAATGAATGGCGGACAGCAAATGAAAGACACGGATTGGGTGTTTAAAATTTGTCGCGGAGCAGAAAGATTAAAAGATGAAAACGGCATAAAAGCTCACCCCACGCAAAAACCGCTTAAACTTATTCAGCAAGTTTTGTTAGCGGCAAGCAAAAAAGACGATATTGTTTTAGATCCATTTTTGGGAAGCGGTACTACCGCTTTCGTTGCCAAAGCGCTTGGCAGAAATTGGATAGGAATTGAGAAAGAAAAAAAATATGTTGATTTAGCAGACAGTAGGTTGAGACAATAATTTTGAAATCATGAAAATTTCCAAAATAATAACTGAAAATTACCGCTCAATTCAAAAGACCGAAATTTTACCGAATAATTTTTCGGTTTTTGTGGGTCAAAATAATCATGGCAAAACTAACTTTTTTGAATCAATAGAATGGTTTTATACCGCGAAATCATCCAAAGCAGACGAGCATTTTAATAAAGATGAAACAAATAAAATATCTGTAGAAATCTTTTTTGAAGATGTAGTCGAATCTGATATTGAAAAATTAACTACTGACGCAAACAAAACAAAAATAAAAACAATGCTTGGCGAGCATAAAAATTTTTCTGTTTTGAAAACCAGCACAGATCATAAAAGAAAATATTTTGTTAATGACGAAGACAAGGGTAATCCGTCTGGCTTAGACACAGCTATAAATGAATTTTTACCAAAATTAGAATACGTGAATACAAAAATATGTCTTGATGATGTTTCAAAGTATAAAGACAAAAATCCAATAGGCACAATGCTATCAGGAGTCTTAACTGCAATTATTGAAAATTCTCAGGATTATATAGATTTTAAAGCACAATTTTCAAAATTATTTGATAGCGACTCCTCTGAAGTGCGGCAAGAATTAGACAAGCTGGGAACAAAAGTTGAAATATATTTGCAAAAACAATTTCCAGACGGTACAAAAGTTAAATTCGGAGTTAATCCTCCAAATTTTAACGACTTGCTAAAAAGTTTTGACACAACAGTTGATGATGGTATTGAAACAAAGGCGGAAGATAAAGGCGATGGAATGCAAAGAGCTATAATGCTATCAATTATTCAAGCATTCGCAGATTATAGAAAAGAAAAGAGTGGTGGCGGAACATTTCTATTTTTAATTGACGAGGCAGAATTACATCTACACCCTTCGGCCCAACGAGCGTTGAAAAAAGCCTTGATTGATATTTGCACAACCGATCAAGTTTTTATCAATACTCATTCATCGGTTTTAGTGGTAGAAGATAATAAATGTCAAAAAATTTTTAAAGTAGAAAAAACAAATAAGATTACCGACATAACAGAAGTTGGCGAAGCAGAAAAAATTGATGTTATTTTTGATTTATTAGGTGGCAGTCCTTCCGATCTTTTTTTGCCAAGAAATTTTTTAATCGTCGAAGGCAGAAGTGAATTTGAATTTATAAATTGCATAATCAAACGTTTTTATATTTCAAAATACAAAGGAATAAAAATAATTTTTGCGGGTGGCGATATTGACGAGCAAGAACCAAGCTTACTCGCTGTCCACAAACTTTTTGTACCATTGGCAGGATCTGATAATCCGATATATAAAGACAAGGCAGTAGTACTAATTGATAAACCAAACAGCAAACAACAAACAAAATATGATCAATTCAAAGCTGGCTATCCATATTTATTTGAGAATAAACAGGTTTTTGAATTAGATGTTGAAACACTTGAGCAATATTATCCTAATGGATACAAAAAAGCAAAAAACGAGATAGATGCGAATAAAAAAGTTGAATACACAAAAGAGGTTGCTACGAATATTACAAAAGAGCAATTTGAATCAGAAATGAAAATCATATTTGATGCGTTGGAAGCTGTCAATACAAAAGGATTTAATCCGAATTGAAATTAGAATAAGGAGTTTTTTATTTTTGGCATTCACCCCTACCCCTCTGCCAAAAATAAAAAGACAAAAAAACTTATCTTATTTAAAAGCAGATTGAGAAAAGAATAATAAGGATGAAAAAAATTTACATCACATAACAAAGTATATGAGGGAAAAGAAAAAGAGCATTTTAAACTTTTCAGCGGTTGCACTTTTTCTTTCACCCAAATTTCGCTTCCTCTATGATAAAATAATAAGGAAGTCGGCGAAACTTCTCATATTCGGATACGTTATATGCAATTCAAAAAATATAGGAATGGCAGGGATTAGAATTGGGTATATTTTAACCTCTGAATGTTTAGCGGGAATGATAGAAAAATTTAAGCCGATGATGGAGGTAAGCTCTTTGGCGGTAAATGCAATTGTAGCTATTTGTTCCAGTAGGAAATATTTAAAGAGTGCCGTAAAAGATATTGTTATTTCACGGGGTAAGTTTACATATGGTTTAAGAGATTTAGGGTATAATGCTATTGAAAGAGGAGGTAATTTTATTCTTGTTGATTTTGGAGATAAGCGAAAGGAGGTCTTAGAAAGTTTAGGAAAGAATAATATAGAATATAGAATTTTTGGCAGTCCACTGAAAAAATATACCAGAATAACAGTCGGGAAATACAAGATAATGAACTATGTATTGAAAATTATTAGAAAACATAATAAATAATTGAATATTTTTTTGAAATTTACTTTTATTTATTGATATTGACTTTTAGGTTAAAATATATTAAATTATTATTATGTCAAAATAAAAAATTAAACTTAAGAAGAAAAGTTATGATAAAAATCTATAATTCTTTAACAAGAAAAAAGGAAGATTTTGTACCGCTTTTGGAGGGTGAGTTGAAAATGTATGCTTGTGGTATAACTCCTTATGATGAAATTCATATTGGACATGCTAGACAAGCAGTCGTTTATGATGTTGTTAGGGCTTATTTTGAATATCTTGGATATAAGATTACATATGTAAGAAATTTTACAGATGTAGATGACAAGATAATCAAAAGAGCAAATGAGGAGGGCAGAGATAGTATAGAGGTAAGCGAGCATTATATCAAGGAAAATTCAGAAGATTTGGAAAAACTTAAAGTTAAGCACGCTACCCATGAGCCAAAAGTCACTGATTGTATTGCTGACATAATAGAGTATATTCAGGTTCTTATCGACAAAGGTTTTGCCTATGTTGTTAAAGGCGAAGTGTTTTTTGATATCGATAAATTTACTGAATACGGCAAGTTGTCCAACCGGAAAAGAGATGATTTGATAGACTCTGAAGATTCTCCAAACAAAAAGAATAACAATGATTTTGCTTTGTGGAAACCTCATAAGCCAGGCGAGCCATACTGGGATTCGCCTTGGTCAAAAGGTCGGCCTGGATGGCACATCGAATGTTCAGTAATGGCTCATAAATATCTTGGCGATGAAATAGATATCCATGGAGGCGGATTGGATTTAATATTTCCTCATCATGAAAATGAAATTGCTCAAAGCGAGGCTTATTCAGGTAAAGCTTTTGCAAAATACTGGGTTCATAATGGTCTGGTAATGATCAACGGAACTAAGATGAGTAAAAGTTTGGGAAATTTTTTGACAGTTAAGGATGCTTTGAAAAAATATTTTCCAGAAGAAATCAGATATGTAATATTAACCAATACTTATAGTTCTAATATCGATTTTTTAGATGATCTATTCTTGAATGCCAGAAAGAGACTTTATTATTTTTATACTACTCTTTTGCGAATGGAGGAATTTGCCAATGGTGCGGATGCTAAAGTTGATTCAGATCGAGTCCCTGGAGTTATTATCGGTCTTGAGGGAAAGTTTAATGAGTTAATGGATGATAATTTTAATACTCCTAGAGTAATTTCCGAAATAACGGAAATATTCAAAGAGTTGAATAAGATTATTGATTCCAATAAATATTCTACCGAAGAAAAGAGCGGTATCTTTAAATCCTTTTTCCAAATTTTTAACAAAATTTCTTCTGTTTTAAGACTCTTTGAAGATAGTCCAAATGAATATCTTTCAAAATTAAAAGAGAAAATCTTGACAGAAAAAAATATAACTGAGAATTTTATTAATTCAAAGCTGGAAGAGCGTCAATCTGCCAAAAAAATAAAAGACTATGAAAAGGCAGATAGTATAAAGGAGGAACTAAAATCAAAGGGGATATCAATTCAAGATTCTCCTGATTCTGTAAAATGGGAAATTATTTTTTAGTAATTAAATTTTTTATTGGCACTATCCAGGTAGCGCCATTTATTTTATTATTATTTTTGCAATATGACTAAATTAGAAATAAAAATGTTAAATTTTTTGAAGGAGTTAAAGAAAAAATATTCAGTCGTTGGCATAAAGGCTGAATTTGAAGCAGAAGGAAGTCGCTTGACTGAACTTTTACGCTTAAAGGAGATAGTCGCCAAAGCTGGCTTGGGTTTGACTATAAAAACAGGAGGCGCTGAAGCTATTAGGGATTTATATGATGCAAGGCTTATTGGTGTTTCCGGTATAGTCGCTCCTATGATTGAATCTCCTTTTGCTTTAAAAAAATTTTTATCGGCAATAGACACAGCTTTCCCAGAAAAAGAGGAAAGAGAGGATATTTCCTTTTTCGTTAATATAGAAACAATTGATGCATATAATAATTTTGACGAAATGCTTGAGATAGAGAATATAAATAAATTAGCAGGAATTGTTTTGGGTAGATCAGATATGTCTTGTTCTCTTGGGCTCGCAAAGAAAGATATTAACTCAACTAAATTATTTAAAATAGCAGAAACTCTTATTAAAAAAATAAAAAAGAAAGATTTAAAATTTATAATTGGCGGATCTGTTGATATTAAATCTTTAGATTTTTTTAATAAACTTCCGAAAACTAATTTTGTTGGATTTGAAACCAGAAAAGTAATATTTGAATGCCCAACTGCGCTTAATCGACAAGCTAAGGAGGGAATACAAAAGGCCTTGGAATTTGAGTTATTATGGTTACTGAATAAAAAAGATTATTATAATAAAATTTCAGCTGAAGATAGCGAGAGAATTAAAAAATTACAAAAAAAGTATAATCTTAAATAAATGTTTATACTTAGAGATTAAATAATAATAAAGAGTTTTAGGCAAAGGGAATTCACCCTTTTAATTTCCCTCTTCCCTTTGCCTAAAACAAAAAAATCAAATTTTCTTTTCTAGTAGAAAAGGTTTAAAATAATTAAAACGAGATAAAAAATTTACTCTGCGGATTTGCTTTTCAAAGTTATTCTGGAAATTTATATTTAAATCAGTATTAAAATCAGTTTTTCTTTTCACGTTCATCCAAAGCAAATCCTTGTCCCGTTGCGCCTGCCTGCCGGCAGGCAGGCTCTCCTCCTTTCAGTCGTCGTGGCGTAAACAAGGGATAAAAGGAAAATTGCTCGGCTCGCAATTTTCCCAAATTTTTTTTGCTACGCTCTGAAAATTTTTTTTATCCCCGATGTTATCGGAAATAATCAAAAGTTTTTTATCAGCTTAGCGGATAATTATTTGGGGCTATTTTTTATTTTTATATTACAAAAACCCTTAACAAAATGGGGGGGGTAGTGATAAGGTATCAATGACTATCATGGTGGTAGTTAAATCGTTCATTCCAAACCAAAAGGAGGTGAGAACCGATGGGAAAAAAGAACACTCCAACACGCGGACCTTCGAAACATGGTGGTTGGGGAGGCAAGAGAGCATCTAAGGGAGGTGGCCTTTCCACAACGAAATCCGGAGGCAAATCCGGAACTTCTGGCGGTGGCAAAAAGAAATAAATGTTACCGCAAAGCGAGGTAGATTTCATAATTACCTCGCTTTTTTAATATTACGATACATGTTATAATATAACTAACTTAATTTGCTTACATTAATAAATAGTCAAGTGTAACGCATTAGGTTAGAATGGTCTAAATTATATTATTCCACAACTATGTTAAAATTTTATCTTAAAAAATTGAAAAATAATTTAACTGTATTTATTATTAAAACACAAAAATTATCATCTCTTGATATTACTTTGTATATTAAGACTGGTTCAGTTTATGAAGATAAAAAAAATAATGGAATTTCCCATTTACTTGAACATTTGCTCTTTCTAAAAACTAAACAACTTGAATTACATCCCATTGTCCTTGATATATATCCATATACTAGAAAGGATTTTACTTATTTTGAAATTACTACTTATAAAGATTTAATAAATGATGCTCTGTCATCTCTATTTTCAGTAATTGCATTTCCTGATTTTACAGAAAATAATCTTAAAATTATTAAAAAAATTACCACAGAAGAAATAATGGAATTTTATGATAATCCTTGTGATGTTTTAAATCAAAAAATAGATCAATTTTTATATCAAAAGAACAGCTTGGCGCTTAATGTGGCAAGTAGCGAAGAAAATCTAAAAAATATTACCATAGCAAATTTAAAAGAATGGTATAAAAATTTTTATGTTCCAAGCAATATGATTTTAACCTTAGTTGGTGATATAAATATCAGCAAAACAATAAAACAAATTAATAATATTTTCCATTTTAATAATTTATCTGATAGAACAAGTAAAAATAAAAAAATTGGCAAGATTGTTTATCCCAAGACTATATCAAAGCCAATCAAATTAAAAAGTAGTAATAATTTTAAACAAACATATTTAACTTTTGTCTTCCCAGTGTCCAGCATTAATAATTCAAAATATACTCATTTTATTTTGTTAGCAGAAATTTTAAATAAAAAAATAAGGCAAAAAATGGAAAATAGCGGCCTCTTTTATGATATTCAGTTTTGTTACCATCACTATTTAAATGTAGGAGAATTTAGGATAATAACTGCTTGTAAAAAAAATAATACGGATAAAATAATAAAAAAAATTTATAATTTTATTAATGCTATTAAAATATCGGATTCATTTTTTAATGAAACAAAAAAATATATTAAATATCAATTTTTATTAAAAGAGGATAATGTAGACGAATTGTCATCTTTGTCTTTGTATTTATTAAATAACAATTCTAAATTAACTACTCTTAAAGATGAAATAGATAAAATTGACAGTATAAAATTTGATGAAATAATCACTATTAAGAAAAAATATTTTAATAAGAAAAACAGTTATCATTTTCTAATGAATTAAAAAAATTAAAAATAAAAAATAGCCATAAATAATGTTTTGATTCCCGCCAATTCGGCGGGCAGGCGCAAAACAAAAATTTTTAATTACATCCGATAACAGCGTGTATGAGGCTACGGCTTCTATACAAGTTTCCACCCATATTTGCCATATTTTGCTCCGCTACCTGCCTGCCGGCAGGCAGGCGCTCCGCAAAACATCAGATATACGCAAACGTTATCGGAAATAATTAAAAATTTTTTATCAGCTTAGCGGATAATTATTTGGGGCTATTTTTTATTTTTTCATCGCAACAAAATCCTTGACAAAATGGGGAATAGTGATAAGGTACTGTCAGTTCTTTAACATCAAAAACAAGGAGGATAGAAACATGGAAAAACAAAAGTATCAGTTATCCCCAAATATCCGCATTATATCTGATTCTGAATCAGATATGGCGATGGTTTATCACGCCCTATATGGTAATCCTCGAATTATCAATGACGAGGGTTTGCGATTTTTGAATCTTTTCAAACGACCAAGCAGCGCAGAAGAAATCTCTGAAATTTGCGACGACAATCCAAAGGGTACAATTCAAGAGTTCGCCGAGATTTTCTTTCTTGTCGAACCCGGCTTTGACGAGAAAAAATTCCTACGAGAGAAGAAAGAACAACAACTCATCGAAGTACAGAAGCAAAGGACGGTTGACCGAATGGGCCTCGCAATCAGCGATTCGTGCAACTTTGGATGTACACACTGCATTCATTTCCAGCCTGCGACCAATCTTGATCAAGTGCTGCCTATATATCAACGAGCGGCTCCGCAACTCAATATGACTTGGGAAATCGCAAAGCGATGCGTAGATCAGTATGTTGCATTAATGAGAGAGCAAGAAAAGACTCACGGAAAGATACATTTTGGAAACGCAGAACCGTTAGTCAATTGGCCTGTTATTGAGCAAGTGCTTGAATACTGCGATAAGATGAGCGATTTCTCATTTGAATTTGCCATCAATACAAATCTGGTACTCATGACAAAGCAGATCGCCGAGACATTCAAACGATATCAAGTCCGTATCGCAACGTCACTTGACGGAACTCAAATAGCTAACGATGCTATTCGCATTACAAAAGGTGGGCGGGGAACATTTACCCGCATCCTTGAGAAGTTCGATCTCCTATCAGAGATCGGTTATTCGCTTGATGGATTCAGTATCACTGTTACAAGAGGCAACTTCGAACTCATTGACACAGATATTTTAGACTTGGCCATTGAAAGAAGAATGTCTTCAATCGCTTTCGATTATGACCTTGTTGGTCTGATTCACATTTCTGCTGAGGAACGAATTGCAAAACTCATGCGACTCAAAAAGTACGCCAATGAACACGGCATTGACTTCTTTGGAACATGGGATTCTCCGTTTCGTAATCTGACCTCAGAAAGTCTATTGTCTGGAGATCACGCGTTTTGTGCCGCCGTTCAAGGCAAATCCATTGAGTTTAATGTGAATGGCAGTATCAAGATCTGTAGTCACACCACCACGACGATCGGGCATCTCGACAGCTTCGATGAGATGTTCGGAAAAAATGGTGGTTTAACACAGATTGTTGCCAATCGTTTTCCGGGGACAGATGAATACTGTTCCGGGTGCGAGATTGAAGGTCCGTGCGGTGGACAATGCCATGTCACCAGAGAGGTTGTTTCTCGTTCAATGGGTGGGGAACAACAAGAAATTTTTACAGATATGTGTAATTTCTATCGCGGAATCACAAAAGCGCTTGCGATAGAGTATATCCGGTCAAGCTGAACCGCGGCGGTCGGCAACCGTCAAACCTGCATCTTATGAAAGGAGGTGAGCCAGATGAGAAAGATCAAGATCAAAAAGATCAAGATTGCCAAGGTCGTCCCACTGCCTTCGGGGATGTCTTTCCCCGGCAAACGAACCAGTTGCAAGTAATTGCAGCCCGTGGGGTTAAGTACGTAAGTGTTTAACCCCACTTTTTTTTGTCCCACTGCACCACAAGTTCATAAATATTTTTTTGAGGATTATTTGAGCTCACTGCCCAATGAAGCGCGTTAAGATAAAAAATGGCATAAACAAACTGATATTTTTTCTGAAATAATTTTTTATCTTCTACAAGAGTGGATTCCCAAATCGCCGCAATGAGTTTATCCATATAATCAGCTTCAAATGTTTCATCAACGCCCTGCTCTTGATATGCTTTAGCGCACTCTTGATAATAAAAGAGGCGAGAGAGATCATAGTTGGGATCGCCAAATAACGCTAATTCCCAATCAAGTACCCCCGTTAAATTTTTACCATCAGTAAGTAAATTATGAATAATAAGATCGCCATGAACTAAGGTAAACTTTATTTTAGTAGTAAATAGATTTTTAATTTCGGGGTTATTAATTATTAAAAATAAATCCCGCAATAATTTATTAGCTTGCTCAAATTTTTTAATATCAATACTTTTCTGCTTTACTCCATCTGTAAGGTAGTCCAAAAACCTTTTATATTTTTTACCTGTTTTTACCGAATAAATATTATCTTTTATTATGATTCTCTGATACTGAAGAAATTCAACGACTTGTTTGATAATATCACTTTTACTGCTTGACGAAAGATTTTTCCAAGTTAAATCCATTGTCTGTCCGGGAAGGCGATTCTCAACCATAAAAAATAATTCATCAATTTTTCCATACCATAAAACTTTTGGTATTAATTGATAATTAAGACGCTTTAAAAAATTTGCCTCTCTTAGTAAAAGTTTAGGGTTATCGTCCCTAAAACGTATAACATAGTTATCCGAGAGAAAAACTTTGTAGTTAGTGCCACTTGGCGCAACCGTAAAATTTTCCCCTACGGGGATGGCAAATTGTCTCTTAATTTTTTTAATTCGTAAAAGATAATTTTTCATAGTATAATTTTATCAAAAATAATAATATTTGTCATTTTTTAAAAATTTTAAAGATTGAATTTTAACTTATTTTAATTTATAATATCAGTATATGGTACGATTTCAAAAAAATAAAAAATAGCCCTAAATAATATTTTGATTCCCGCCAATTCGGCGGGCAGGCGCAAAACAAAAATTTTTAATTACATCCGATAACGGCGTGTATGAGGCTACGGCTTTTTACAAAAGCCTCTACCCATATTTGCCTCAGCTACCTGCCTGCCGGCAGGCAGGCGCTACGGCAAACATCAGATATGCCGAAACGTTATACGCAATTTAAAAAATATTTTTGCTATATTAAAAATAAAAAAGCCATAATTTAATATTATGGTTTTTATATAACAATTAAATTGTACCGCTAACGGGAATCGAACCCGTGTTTCCGCCGTGAGAGGGCGATGTCCTAACCCCTAGACGATAGCGGCTATATTACTCAACAAACCTACTACTTTTTTGCGTCGCCGCCAAATCTTCTATCGCGATTGTTAAACCAGTCAATTGCTTCATCTAAGTCGCTTTCGGAAAAGTCAGGCCAGCAAACAGATGGAAAATATAACTCGCTATATGATGACTGCCAAAGAAGAAAGCCAGAAAGCCGCTGTTCTCCGGATGTTCTGATAATTAAATCAGTGTCAGGCAATCCAGCAGTATAAAGATTATCATTAACTATTTTTTCTGTTATTTTGTCAGCGGGTATTTTTTCTTGTATAATTTTTTTTATGGCATTAACAATTTCTACTCTTCCTCCATAACTAATAGCAATATTTAAAAGTCCTTTTTTGCAATTTTTAGTTGCTTGTTCCATTTTTTGAATGCTTTTTTGCATATCAGACGACAGATCAGAAATTCTCCCAATAACACGCACTTGAATATTTTGTTTTTTAAAATATTCTATCTCGTTTATCATCGCGTTTTTTAACAATTTCATTAAATAACCGACTTCTTTTTTTGATCTGTTCCAATTTTCAGTTGAAAAAGCGTAAATAGTTAAAATTTTTATTCCTTTTTTTAAGCATAACTCTCCAACCTCTTTGATTTTGTCATATCCTTTGCTGTGGCCTTTTAAAGTCGGCAGGCCTTTGTTTCGCGCCCATCTTCTGTTCCCATCCATTATAATTCCTAAATGGTTTATATTTCTAGGCATAGATTTATTTTGTTTCTTTATGAAGAGTATGAGCTTTGCAAAATTTGCAATATTTTTTTAGTTCTAAACGGTTTTTTATTGTTTTTTTATTTTTTTGAGAATAATAATTTATTCTGTGGCATTTAGAACATTCTAATTTTATTAGGTTATCTTGCGACATAATTTAAATTTTAGCTTTTTAGCTTTTAGCTTATAGATTGAATTATAAACTAAAAATAATTAAATTTTTTGGAGCCAGCGAAGGGATTCGAACCCGTGACCTACTGTTTACAAAACAGTTGCTCTAACCAACTGAGCTACGCTGGCAAATCTATTGAGCCGTTGCGCGGGCTTGAACCGCGGACCTCTTCCTTACCATGGAAGCGCTCTACCGCTGAGCTACAACGGCAAAAAAACAAATTAAAATGTGAAATGTTTTGCTAAGTTGTTGACTATCCTAATAAATATACTAGCTTGTCCCGCCGTATGGCGGTAAGCTACAACGGCAAATTAAAGTTATATTATTTTTTTTTCTATATCTTTATAGATACTGCCGAGCACTCCATTAACAAATTTTCCAGAAGAAGTTCCGCCAAAAGTTTTTGCTAATTCTATTGCTTCGTTAATTGCGACTTTTGCGGGAATATTTTTATCATAACATAATTCATAAACTCCGATACGCAAAATATTTCTGTCTATGTTGGTAATTTGGTTAATAGGCCATTCAGGTGCGTATTTAGTTATTGTTTTATCAATTTTAACCAAATTTTCAATAACACCATCTATAATATTGGTAATAAAGTCTTTTTCATTTATTCCGGGAGCAAATCCTTTTATATTTTTATCAGCTTCTTCTTTTACATTTTTAATAACAGCATCATCTTTGAGTCGATTATAGTCAGAATGAAAAGCATTGCGGAAATCTATTTGATACAGAGTCTGCATTGCTACTGTTCTTCCAAGGTGGCGATTAGACATATTATTAGCTTTTAGCTTTTAGCTTTTATACAAAGACAAAAAACTAAGAAATTAAAAAATTAAAAAATTTTATTTTTTTTCTTTATCTTTTTTTTCGTCTTTTTTCTTTTTTGAAACAGCGATTTTTAAAACCTGCTTGCCTTTGTATGTTCCGCAATTTTTACAAACAGTATGAGATAATATTGGTTGCTTGCATTTTGGGCATTTAGAAAGGCTTATTTTTTTTAATGCGTTATGCGACTGCCTTTTTTTGATTGATGATTTTGTGCGGCGTTTTTTTGGTACTGACATAGAATATTAATTATCCCAGCCAGAGGCTGGTCAGCCTTCGGCTGAAATTTACAATTTTTAATTATAAACTGAATTTATTTTTTTAAATTAAACTTGATAAGTATTTTAACATAAAGAATAAAGAAATCAAGGGAATAAGGTTTATATTCAATTTAGTTGTAAATTCCGATAATATTATATAGAATTGATTTTATAAATACTTTTTTAAAAGCACCAAATCCAAAATTACAAATAACAAACAAATTACAATAACCAAAATTACAAATTCAAAACTTTTCAATTATATTGTTTTGAATTTTGAATTTTGAACATTGGTGCTTATTTGGAATTTATGATTTTGAATTTTGAATTTTCTAAATAAAATCCTATTCAATTTTATTATCTAATTTTATTTTTTGAAATGATTAAATTGCGTATAGCCTGAAAATAATTATATAAAAGTTATATTAGCTACTTCATCTTCCTTATTTTTAAATCTCATAAGCTTTACTCCTTGCGTTGACCTTCCCAATGAATTAACAGATTTTAGAGGAAGCCTGATAATTTGTCCAAGTTTGGAAATGATAATAATATCCTCGTCCAAGATTTTAGAATTTGTAATAACCATAGCTATTAAATTTCCTGTTCGCGATGTTATTTTTGCTGTTTTTATTCCTGATCCTCCTCTTGATTGCAAACGATATTCAGACAATTTTGTTTTTTTGCCAAAGCCATTTTTGCTAATTATTAAAACTTGCAAATTTTTTTCTTTTGCTTGAAAATCAATGACATCCATTCCAATCACTCTATCATCTTTTTTCAGCCTTATTCCCTTAACTCCGCTTGCGTTTCTTCCCATTGAACGGACGCCTTTTTCATTAAATTTTATTGACTTGCCAAGAGTTGTGGCAATTATAATATTATCTTTTCCAGAAGACGGGCTAACCCATTCTAATAGGTCGTCATTTTTAAGTTTAATTGCGATAAGTCCGCTTCTTCTCACATTAGTAAAGTCTGATATAGCTACTTTTTTTATTAAGCCATTTTTTGTTTGCATTATTATATATTTGCATTCTTCTAATTCATCAAAAGGAAGAACAGCTGAAATAAGTTCGTCAGATCCTAATTGTAAAAAATTTACGATTGCTTGTCCTTTTGACTGGCGGGTTGCCTGCGGAATATCATAAGCTTTTAATTGGAATACTCTTCCTTTTGTCGTAAAAAATAGAACATCAGAATGTGTCATTGCGGTAAAAAAATGTTCTACTAAATCTTCTTCTTTTGTTGTTAAGCCAATAACTCCTTTTCCTCCGCGAGATTGAGTTTTAAAATTATCAGGAGACATTCTTTTAATATATCCGTCGCGAGTTATCGCGATAATCGTTGATTCATTAGGAACCAAATCTTCCGCTGAAAATTCCCCAACAGCTCCGGCAACAACTTTTGTTCTTCTTTCGTCAGCAAATTTTTCTTTAACTTCTTTTAATTCATCTTTTACTATATTTGACATCAACTTTTTAGACGCTAATATTTTTTTTAATTCTTTAATAATTTTTTTCTTTTCTTTTAGTTCATCTTCAATTTTCATTCTTTCCAAATTTGCCAAATTTTGCAATTTCATTTCTAAAATAGCAACTGATTGTTTTTCAGAAAGTTTGAATTTTTTTATTAAATTGATTTTTGCTTCTTCCTTGTCTTTGGATTTTTTAATCACTTTGATAACAGCGTCAATTTTATCTAAAGCGATTTTTAAACCTTCTAAAATATGCGCGCGGTCAAGAGCTTTTTGCAATTCAAATTTGCACCTTCTTTCAATAACTGTCAATCTGTGTTTAATGTGTTCTTCTAACGCTGTTTTTAAATTTAGTACCTTAGGCTGTATCCCATTGATTAACGCTAACATATTAAAGTTAAAATTTTCTTGCAAAGGCGTTAATTTAAATAAGCGATTTAATATTTTTTTAGGATAAGAATCGCGTTTTAATTCAATAACAATTCTTATATCTTCCAGCCCTTTTGATTCATCTCTCAAATCTTTAATCCCGTCTATTTTTTTATTTCTAACCAAGTCAGCTATTTTTTCTATTAAAGTAGCTTTATTAACTTGATAGGGAATTTCTGAAACAATAATTTGGAACTGATTAGTTTTCACTTCCACTATTTCAGTTTTAGCCCGCATTGTTACTCTTCCTCGTCCAGTGTTATACGCTTCTCTTATTTCTTTTTTATTATAAATAATTCCGCCTGTTGGAAAATCAGGACCTTTAACAAATTTTATTAAATCGTCAATTGTGGCATCAGGCTTGTCAATCAAATATTCAAGCGCGTCTATAAGTTCTTCTAAATTATGCGGTGGAATATTTGTTGCCATGCCAACTGCAATTCCCAATGTTCCATTTAATAAAAGAATAGGGAGTTTAGAGGGTAGAATCCTTGGTTCTTTTTGGCTTCCATCATAATTAGGAACAAAATCAACAGTATCTTTATCAATGTCTTTTAAAACTTCTTCAGTAATTTGTTCCAGCTTTGCCTCTGTATATCTCATAGCTGCTGCCTTATCTCCGTCCATTGATCCAAAGTTTCCCTGTCCTCTTACTAATGTATAACGCAAAGAAAAGTCTTGCGCCATTCTTACCATACTTTCATAAACAGCGGCGTCTCCATGAGGATGATATTTACCAAGAACTTCACCAACTACTGTGGCTGATTTTCTGAATTTAGCCGTATGTTTCAGCCCAATGCTCCACATCGCGTAAAGAATTCTTCTGTGAACCGGCTTTAATCCATCGCGGGCGTCAGGCAAAGCGCGAGAAATTATCACGCTCATGGCGTAATCAAGATATGATTCTTTCATTTCATCAACAATGGCTAAATCTTCTATTTTTTCAATGATTTCTGTTTGCTTGTCTTCCTTATTTATATTATTGTTTTTATCTTTTTTCATAAAAATTTTTTAAAAAAATAAAAAAACGGCAGTCGTTTTTTTATTTTGATTTTTATACAGTGTGTATATTATTTCCTGCCT